>NZ_DCOI01000016.1:0-44031 GCF_002322895.1 Empedobacter sp. UBA1574
TTTTAGGGAAGATTACACATTCAACTTTATTTTATAATTAGTAATAGTAAAGAGTCTTATGAATTTAATAACAACAGACTTATTTATACTAATTTAGTATATAAGAAAGTGATAGCTTTCACAAGCTATAGTATTACAAACGGTGAATATAAAGATTCTTATAAAAAGAAATCTAATGGACAATTAATTCAATTGTATGCTGATAATAAAATAGTTTGTCGTATTAAAGAAGTTCATAATAAATATGTGTTTGATGAGATTCTATCTTATTTAAAAACTAATTATCCTGAAATAAAAAAGAATGAAGATTTTGAAATAAGTTTTGTAGAAAAAGAATATATTATAATTACATCATTGACTTTCTCCTCTTTAATAATATTTATTTTATCTTTTAGCATAGAAAATTATCATCCTGATAAAATACAAGAATACAAAACCATTAAAGGTCATATGGCTTATCAACCAGAAATAGATTTTAGTGGAAAAAGAAAAAATCGAAAAGAATATTTAATCTTTAAATTAAAAGAATATCCTCAAATAAATTTCGAAGCCAATTCGATTTATTATTTATGTTTGGAGGAGTAGTATTAGTTGGATTTATTACATATAATATTTATAACATAACAAGAATTTTAAAATAAAAAAAGGAACTCAAATTTGAGTTCCTTTACTATTTTGATTAAGAATATTCTTATCCTAAAACTTTTGCAACTGTAGCTCCAATATCAGCAGGAGATGCAACAACGTGGATTCCACATTCTTCCATAATTGCCATTTTAGCTTGTGCTGTATCATCAGCTCCACCAACGATAGCTCCAGCGTGTCCCATTGTACGACCTTTTGGTGCAGTTTGTCCTGCAATAAATCCTACAACTGGTTTAGTTCCATTTACTTTAATCCAACGAGCAGCCTCAGCTTCTAATTGTCCACCAATTTCACCAATCATTACGATACACTCAGTTTCTGGGTCATTCATAAATAATTCAACAGCTTCTTTCGTTGTAGTTCCAATAATTGGGTCTCCTCCAATTCCGATTGCTGTAGAAATTCCGTAACCAGCTTTTACAACTTGGTCAGCAGCTTCGTAAGTTAAAGTTCCTGATTTAGAAACGATACCAACTTTACCTTTTTTGAAAATGAAACCTGGCATAATACCAACTTTTGCTTCCTCAGAAGTGATAACACCAGGACAGTTAGGCCCGATTAATGTTACATCTCTTTGATCAACATACGCTTGTACTTTTACCATATCTTCTACTGGAATACCTTCTGTAATACAGATAATTACTTTGATACCTGCTTCTGCAGCTTCCATTACAGCGTCAGCAGCGAATGCTGGTGGAACGAAAATAATAGAAACGTCTGCTCCTGCTTGATCAACAGCATCTTTTACTGTGTTAAAAATTGGTAACCCTAAGTGAGTTTGTCCTCCTTTCCCTGGAGTTACACCACCTACTACTTGTGTTCCATATTCAATCATTTGCTCAGCATGAAAAGTTCCTTCTTTCCCTGTGAAACCTTGAACGATTATTTTTGAATCTTTGTTTACTAATACAGACATTGTGATTTTTAATTTACACAAATATAAAAGGAGTTTTGCATTTTAAAAAATATTCAATGTAAAAAATACACTAAATCTTTATTGGAACAGGACAAAAAAGGATAAGATATTTATCATAAAAAAAGCCGACCAAACGGTCGGCTATAAAATATTTTCTATAGATAATTTTATTTTCTCTTGTAATCGCGAACCATTATCTCTGTGACAGCCATTTTTTTATACAATCCTCGAGCCTCTTCAGCTGGATAACCAAAATATGTTTTTCCTCCTTCCAGAGATTTACTAACTCCTGCTTGTGCTAATAATACCGCTTTTGTACCGATTGTTACACCACTTGTAATCCCAACTTGTCCCCAAATAGAAACTTCGTCTTCTACATTTACACAACCAGCAATTCCAACTTGCGAAGCAATCAAACATTTTTTACCAATAATTGTATCGTGACCAATCTGAATTAAATTATCCATTATTGTTCCTTCACCAATAATTGTAGAAGCAGAAACTCCTCTATCTATCGTACAATTCGCACCAATTTCTACATTATTTTCGATGATAACATTTCCGACAGATTTTAAACGATCAAAACCTGTTTCGCGGTTTTTGTAGTAAAATGCATCAGCTCCTAAAACTGTTCCCGAACGAATAATTACATTATCTCCGATAATTGCATAATCATTGATTGAAACATTAGAATGAATCACACAATTTTTTCCAATTTTGACATGATTTCCTATAAATGCGCCTGGCTGAATAATTGTTCCTTCACCTATTTCTGCAGAATCAGAAATTTGTTTTGTAGCAGCTTCAAACGCCATAAAATGTTGTCCAATTTTGACAAAATCACGGAAAGGATCATCAGAAATCAACAAAGCTTTTCCTTCTGGACAATCAACTTCTTTGTTTATCAAAACAATTGTAGCATTCGATTGTAACGCTTTATCATAATATTTTGGATGATCAACAAAAACTATATCTCCCGCTTCTACACGGTGAATTTCATTGATTCCTTCTACTGGAAAATTTTCGTCTCCAATAAATTTTGCATCGATAATTGATGCTATATCTTTTAATTGATGTGTTTGTGGAAATTTCATCTTTCTCTCCTTTTAAAAAGTCTACAAATATAAAAATAAAAAAGCTGTCAAAAAATGACAGCTTTAATGATTTATGAATTGAATTTCATTATTTTTTCTTGAAAACCATTGTTTTAACATCATTAGCAAACAAAACTAATTTTCCGTCTATAATTTCGTATTTGTTTACATTGTTAAAACGCTCTCCAAAAGCATCAGAATCTACTCCTTGACAAGCCATACGCGTAGTTGCGATGTTTTTTACAGTCAATGAATTACCAACCGCTACATAAGCTCCTGTCAAATTATTACATCCATCATTACCAGAAACTTTGTTATTTTGGAATGTTAATGTAGGTTTTTGATTTGGGAAACGATCATCTAATGATTTTGCACTTCTATCTTTACCAATAAATTCTTCTAATTCCCAAGAGCCTGCTAAAGTACCAGGACGAACAAAAGTCATGATGACAATATCACCTTGGATTAATAATAATTTATTATCTGAAATAGAATATTTTAATTTTCCATTTAATTTTGAACTGAAATTAGAATCTTCTACATTTTGACAAGCTTTCATCGTAGACATCATATTACCAAAAGTTATTTCATTTCCAGAAATTGTAACTCCTCCATTCATAGTGTTACAACCATCCGAAGCATTTAACATACTATTTGAAACAAAATTAAGATAAGGTGTTCCTATTGGATAAGCTTCTGCAATAGTACCTGCCTTCATAAAATTAATTTGGCTCAACTCCCATTTCCCTAAAATAGAGTTATCATTTGTGTTTTCAGTATTACCAATCACGTTATTAACAGTAGAACAAGATGTTAAAAATCCTGTTGCTAAAATTGCTGCAAAAGATATTTTTAAAAGTGTTGATTTCATCAAATTTAATTTCAAGTTTCAGTCTAATATACGAATATCATACCAAAATCTCAAAAATGTTAAAATTCGTTTCTACAAAGGTTTTGAAAAGATGAAGCCAAGTAAAGAATTTGTTTTAATTTTGAGAAATAATTTGTTTATATAATTTTCAAAAAATAATTCAATTTGATTTCTCAAAGAACGATAGATATAATTTTCGAAACAGCTCGTGTAGAAGAAGTTGTTGGTGATTTTGTTACCCTAAAACGTGCAGGTTCTAGCTTAAAAGGACTCTCGCCTTTTGGTAATGAAAAGACACCTTCTTTTGTTGTTTCGCCTGCCAAACAAATCTGGAAAGATTTTTCTTCTGGAAGAGGTGGAAATGTTGTGACTTTTTTGATGGAAGTTGAACAATTTACTTATCCAGAAGCGTTGCGATGGCTGGCAAAACGTTATAACATCGAGATTGAAGAAGATGGTGAATATACTTTTGAGCAACAACAAGAAGAAAAAGACCGAGAAAGTTTATATATCTTGACTGATTTTGCGAAGAAATTCTTCACTAATCAATTGCATAATTCGGAAGAAGGAAATTTAATTGGTCTGAGTTATTTCCGTGAACGTGGTTTCACCAAAGAAACTATCGATAAATTTGAACTTGGTTATTCGCCAAAACAATGGGATGCTTTTGCTGAATATGCTTTAAAAAATGGTTATTCAAAAGAATTAATTGAAGAAGCTGGTTTAGCAACTTTCAAAGAAGATAATAAGAAATATGATAAGTTTCGCGAACGTGTTATGTTTCCTATTTATAGTTTTTCTGGTAGAACATTAGGTTTTGGTGGACGAATTTTGCGAAATGATGCCAAAGCTGCTAAATATTTAAACTCTCCCGAAAATAAAATTTACCATAAAAGTAAAACGCTTTACGGATTATTTCAGGCAAAGCAACACATTATAAAAGCCGATCAATGTTTTTTGGTTGAAGGTTATACAGATGTTTTGTCTCTGCATCAAGCTGGAATACAAAATGTGGTGGCGAGTTCTGGAACAGCACTTACAAATGAGCAAATTCGTTTGATAAAACGTTTGACAGAGAACATCATTGTGATGTACGATGGCGATAATGCTGGTATCAAAGCTTCTTTTCGCGGAATTGATATGATTTTGGAACAAGAAATGAATGTCAAAATTCTATTGTTACCAGAGGGCGAAGATCCGGATTCGTTTGCGAAAAAACATTCGACAACAGAAATCGAAGCGTATATAAAAGAAAATGCCTCCGATTTCATTCGTTTTAAGGCAAATGTTTTGTTGGAAGATGCGAAGAATGATCCTATCAAAAAAGCGGAATTAATTAGAGAAATTGTCAAATCGATTTCACTTATTCCGAATATTATCAAGCAGGAGGTTTACATTGCAGAAACTTCTAAAATTATGGAAATTCGAGAAGAGGTTTTGTTCAAAGAATTGGCTCAATTGCAAAATTCTTCCGATAAATCAACTTCTTCGTCTTCTCATATTACAGATAATTCGCGAACGAAAAAACCTTCTATTTCGGTTGTTGCTTCTACAAAAGAAGTAATTAATGTTCAACAAACTGTAGAAAATGAAATCATTAAGCTAATTATGCAATTTGGTGATTTGGAAGTTGATTTGAAGAACGAGAACAACGAGCTATATAAAACAACGGTTAACCAAGAAATTATTTCTCAATTTGATGAAAACGAGTTGAGTTTGAGTAATCCACTTTATCAATCTATTTTAGAAGAAGTGAAAGTTGGTTTGAGAAATGATGAATTGCGAACAGGAACTTATTTTTCGCGATTAACCAATCCAGAAATTGTACAGCTTGCTTCAGAAATGATGTTGGAAAAACATAATTTGAGTGAAAACTGGACAGTAAAACAAGGCATCAACATTAAGAAAAAAGAAGAATTTGTGCACAAAGATTTATTTGATGTTTTACTTCGCTTCAAAATTATTTACATAGATAATATGATTAAAGAATTGATGCATCAAACAAAAAATCCTGAATTATCAATTGAAGAAACGAATCAAATTCTTCAACAAATTATGCGTTTTACTGGATTAAAAAATATCTTAAATCAACATCTTAATCGCGTCATTTAATTTAACATTTACTGATTAAAATCACAACTAACTGACTAATAAATATTTACATAAAAATTACAAATAGTTCTTAAAAATTTTAATAAGTGACTATATTTTTAACTTATTGTTAACAATTCTTTCTAAAGCTACTAAACATAGACATTTAGGTCTCTTTTATTTTCTGAAAATCATTAGAAAAAACTATGCATGTACAAACAAAATCTATTATGCTTATTTTAGATAAAGATTCAGAAAGAACTAAAGAATGACAAAGAATATTTTAACATTATTAGTAATGCTGATGATTATCCCAATGGCTCAAGCTAAAGGAAAATCAAACTTTTCAATAGAAAATCCGTTACCAGTTACTATAACTAAAAATTTGAAACTTAATTTAATCAATAAATTTTCAGATTTTAATAAAACAGATAACACTGCGATTTCGGAAATTGTTGAAAAAGCTGGAAAAAAAGTAAGTGGAATTGTATCATGGTATGCTGATAAATTTCACGGTAAAAAAACTTCTAGTGGCGAGTTATATAACAAAAATAACTTAACTGCAGCCCACAAAACTTTACCATTCGGTACAAAAGTCAAAGTAACCAATACAAATAACGGAAAATCTGTTGTTGTAAAAATAAACGATAGAGGACCACATACAAAATCTCGTTTATTGGATTTGAGTAAAGCAGCGTTTACTTCTATAGGTTCTATTAATGCGGGAACATTAAACGTAGAAATGGAAGTTGTAGAGTAAAACAATTTTTAGATATTAAAAAAGAAAAGGATTGANNTCAATCCTTTTCTTTTTTAATCATTATGATGTTTATGATGCCCTTTCTTTTTATAATAATTCCCATTATTTTTCTTTTGTTGACCTGGTGCATATCGTTTTGCAGATTTATCACCGTGTACTTTTTTGTGTTGACCTGGTGGTAAGCTACGATGGTCATCATATCTTACTTCGTACTTCGGATATTTCTTATACTTCTTTTTGTGTTTATGCTGATGCTCTAATCCATATATAGTTGTAGAACCATCACACGATACCAAAAATAAAGCAGCGAGGGCAAAAAACGCAATCAAGTTAATTTTTTTTAATACTATTAGTTTCATAATCATATTCATTATATTCACTTTGGGATAATACAATAACCTTACCAAAAAATACTTTACTATATTTTAATGAATATACTGATTGGAATAGTATTTGAGAATCAATAATTAAACTATTAAAATTATGAAAGAAAAAATCCAATACCGCTACAAAACAACAAACGAAGCCTTAGACGAACTAAAAGAAAATGGTTTTACGATTGACTATAATATCGAAAAAGATCAATTAAAACAAGCTCCTGAAATCTTTGATATCGTGTGTATTTATCGTTACGAAGGAATGTCTGATCCTGATGACGAATCTTCGGTTTATGGTATAATCAATAATCAAAACGGAGATAAAGGTGTTTACGTGGTTGGAAATTTATCAACAGATGACGATGTCGATCATTTCTTGGTTGATTTGGAAATAAAACGTAGAACAATTCAAGAATAAGAATATTACAATTATTAATCAAATAAAAAAGCTCGATGCAAATGCATCGAGCTTTTTAGATTTTATAACATCTTTCTAATTAGAAAGGATATTCATAAATTTTTGATTCGTGGAAGTAAGGGTGACCTTTTGCTTCTAAGTTTAATTTAGAAACTGCATTCATAACTACGAATGTAAATAATCCACCGATTCCAACTAATGCTCCAATTTCCATTAAACCAAAGTTGTGGAATGGTCCAACAGCTGCTGGCATAATTTGGTTGTAGAAATCCCAGTAGTGTCCAAAAATGATAACAAATCCCATCGCGAAAACGATTTGATAACGACGTTTCATGCTTGAAGAAATTAAAATCAAGAATGGAGCTACTAAGTTAATAATCAACATCCAGAAATATAATGGGTATTGCGCCATACGTTGTTGGAAGTATTGAGCTTCCTCAGGAATGTTTGCGTACCATTGTAACATGAATTGACAGAACCATAAGTATGACCATAATAATGAGAAACCGAACATGAATTTTGTTAAATCGTGTAAGTGGTTATCATTGAATAATGGTAAAGCGTTCTTTCTTTTTAAGTAGATAGAAATAATTGCCATAATAGAAACCGCAGAAACTAAGTATGAAACCATTCCGTACCACATAAATAATGAAGAGAACCAGTGTGGATCTAAAGACATCACGAAATCCCAAGCAAATGCTGCAGAACAAATTGCGAAAATCACTAAGTAAATTACTGATTTTTTGTACAATTGAGCGTACACTTTTAAGTCTCCGTTTGTCTCATCTAATTTGCGTGTTGCGTTTTTAATTACTGGTAACATTAAAGATAATACTACTAAGTAAATAACACAACGTATTAACCAGAAGTTAGGGCTTAACCAAAGTTGAGCTTTGTTTGCCATGTAGATATCATACTTCTCGCTATCAGGATTTATTAAATCAGCATCCATCCAGTGGAATAAGTGATTCATATGAAAATAAGATCCTAAAACGATGATAGCTACAAGTACAGAACCAACTGGTAAAAATGACGCGATAGCCTCCATAACACGAGATACTACCATAGACCAACCAGCGTTAGCTACGAATTGAATACATAAGAAAAACAACGCAGATGCCGCAATACCAAACGATAAATAAGCTGGTACATAGAAAGCAGCCCAAGGTCTGTTTTTCAATAAATTTGTCAAATGCTCCATGTGTCCAGCATGATCTGTGTTCATAGATGCATAAGAATCTGAAATGTAGTCACCAAAAAATTGAGTTGGGTGAGCTTCAATCAAACCGTTAATATATTCAGTTGAATTAGCAACATCTTGTTGATGTAAGAAAAATCCTATCCCGTAAAGTACAACACCTATAACAGCTAAGATAAGTGATGCATTTTTTAATCTTGGGGAAAATGTATATTGCATAATAATTAACTTATTTTATTATTTATTAGTTGCTGTTTCAGTTTCTGTTGCAGGTTTTGCTTCAGCAGTTGCGTCTCCAGCAGGAGCAGCGGCAGCTGTAGTAGCACCTTTCAAACTCATTACATATTCAGCAACTCTCCAACGGTCTGCAGGAGTCAATTGAGATGCGTAAGAACCCATCGCATTTTTTCCGTACATAATTACATGATAAACAGAACCTACTGTAACATCTCTTTCGCTATAATTAGGAACACCTGAATAAGCTTTAGATTTTACAATTGAACCTTGTCCATCACCAGCTTCACCGTGACAAACTGCACAATTTTGTCCAAACAATAACTTACCTCTTTCTAAGTCTGCAGCTTTGTTAGCCGCATTCAAAGGAGAAACAGTTACTGCTTTTGCTTGTGCATAACCAGCGTTATTGTTTTTGAAAGTCCATGGTAAAATATCACCATCTGTTCTTGCAACAGCACCTTCTACAGATTCTAATGCAGACATATTATGATTTTTACTTAATACAGGAACTTCAGAGTTTTCTTCGTCATGAGGGTAACCAAAAGTTGCCTTTTCATAAGGATCATATGCCGTAGGATAATACATATCTGGCATATATACGATACTTGCGTGACGTTTTTTATCAGAACAAGAAGTGATAATAATACTTCCTAATCCTATAAGTAATGCTATCTTTTTCATTATGCTTCTTGTACTAAATTGTTAACACTTGGTTCTACGACTACATCACCTTTTACAGTTACTTCTTCAGCACCAGTTTCTACAAATACATTTTTGATTTTCTCAACATCAGCTGTTCTGATTTCGATTAAGAATTTATCATCTGTTGTACGTGGATCTGGGTTTTTAGCTTTAGCACCTGGGTACATTTTGTTACGCACTAAGTATGTTAATGACATAAAGTGCGCTGCACAGAATACTGTCAACTCGAACATAATAGGAACGAAAGCTGGCATATTCTCACCCCAAGAAAAAGATGGTTTCCCTCCAATATCTTGAGCCCAGTCATGGTTCATAATAAACCATGTCATCAAAGATGCTAACGTTGTACCAAATGCACCGTAGAAGAAAGCAAGGTCAGAAATACGAGTTTTCTTTAATCCTAAAGCTTTATCTAAACCGTGTACAGGGAAAGGTGTATATACTTCATCTATCGTAATACCTTGTTTACGAATAGATTTTACTGCTTTTAATAAATCATCATCGTCTCCGTAAAGACCATAAACGATTTTAGTGTTCGTGATGCTCATCTTCAGTATGATGTTTTTTATAGCTTTCGCCTGATGATTTCAAAATAGTTTTTAACTCAGATTGTGAAATAACTGGGAATGTACGTGCGTACAATAAGTATAACACAGAAAAGAATCCCATAGTACCTAAGAAGATACCTACGTCTACCCATGAAGGCATAAACATTGTCCAGCTCGATGGTAAATAGTCACGAGATAAGTTGATAACGATAATATCAAAACGCTCGAACCACATACCGATGTTAACTACGATAGAGATAACGAATGTCCAGAAGAAGTTTCTTCTGATTGGACGAATCCATAATAATCCTGGTACTAAAACGTTACAGATAATTAACGCCCAGAATGCCCACCAATAAGGTCCTGTTGCTGCTCCTGGAGAGAAGTATGTAAAGTCTTCGTAACGAGATCCTGAATACCAAGCGATCCATAACTCTGTTAAGTATGCTACTGCAACCATACCACCTGTTACAACGATTACAATATTCATGTACTCGATGTGTTTACGTGTGATATAATCTTCGTAGTGTAAAACTTTACGCATTACACTTAATAATGTTTGTACCATCGCGAAACCAGAGAAAATAGCTCCAGCAACGAAATATGGAGGATATACTGTTGAGTGCCATCCTTTGATTACCGACGTTGCGAAGTCAAAAGATACAATCGTGTGTACCGAGAATACTAACGGTGTACATAAACCAGCTAATACCAAAGATAACTCTTCGAAACGTTGCCAGTGTTTTGCTCCACCACCCCATCCGAATGATAAGATTCCGTAGATTTTCTTAGCGAATGGTTTTGTTGCACGGTCACGTACCATAGCGAAGTCAGGAATTAATCCCATCAACCAGAAAACTGTTGATACAGAGAAATACGTAGAAATCGCGAATACGTCCCATAATAATGGTGAGTTAAAGTTAGGCCATAAAGATCCAAATTGGTTAGGAATTGGGAATACCCAGTACATTAACCATGGACGACCCATGTGAATTACAGGGAATAACGCTGCCTGTACAACGGCGAAGATTGTCATGGCTTCCGCAGAACGGTTAACCGACATTCTCCATTTTTGACGGAATAATAATAAAACGGCTGAGATTAACGTACCAGCGTGACCGATACCTACCCACCATACGAAGTTGGTGATATCCCAACCCCAGTTAATCGTTCTATTCAATCCCCATACACCAATACCAGTTCCTACTGTATAAGCAATTGCTCCAACACCAAAGATGAATGCAACCATTGCTATACTGAAACATGTCCACCACAATTTACTTGCTGGCGTCTCAATTGGACGAGCAATGTCTACTGTGATATCGTGGTAGGTTTTATGTCCTAAAATAAGGGGTTCTCTTACCTGTGATTCGTAATGTGACATATTTGTTTACCTTATTAATTCTTTACTAATTTAATTAAGCTTGTTCTTTTCTGTTTCTAACTTTTACTTGATAGATAACGTTTGGTTTTGTACCAATTTCTTCTAATAAAACATAAGAACGTTTATCTTTCGATGCTGCTCTTACTTCAGATTTATCATCATTGATATCACCAAATTTCATCGCACCTGTTCCACAAGCAGCAGCACAAGCAGCAGCAGCCATAAACTCTTCGTCTTTAACTACTCTGTTCTCTTTCTTAGCTTTTAAGATTGCAGCTTGAGTTTGTTGGATACAGAATGAACATTTCTCAATTACTCCTCGTGTACGTACAACAACATCTGGATTAAGTACCATACGACCTAAATCATTGTTCATGTGGAAGTCGTATTTATCATTGTTCGCCCAGTTAAACCAGTTGAAACGACGTACTTTATAAGGACAGTTATTTGCACAATAACGAGTACCAACACAACGGTTATAGGCCATCATGTTTTGACCTTGACGACCATGAGATGTTGCACCTACTGGACACACAGTCTCACAAGGAGCGTGGTTACAGTGTTGACACATTAATGGTTGGAAAATCACATCTGGATTTTCAGCCTCTGGCTTAATTAAACGTGTATATTGTTGTGGTTCGTTATCTGGATCAGATTCTAACGCAACTTTTTGAGTTAATTTTCCGTCTTTATCTTGGTAAGTAACATCAGAGTAGTAACGGTCAATTCTTAACCAATACATATCTCTCGACATACGCATTTGCTCTTTACCAACAGTTGGTACGTTGTTTTCTGCTTGACAAGCAATCACACACGCTCCACATCCTGTACAAGAGTTCATATCAATTGTTAAATTGAAGTGAGGTCCTGTTGAACGATCAAAACTAGCCCATAAATCTACTTCACCTACTGGAGAATCTCCTCTCCATGTTGGCATCTTCGCAACTGGATTCCATTCTTGACGATCTGTGTTGATGAAATCTGCTAAAGAAACTTCTCTTGCGATTTCGTAACGTCCCATCAATGTTGGTTGTTGTTGCATGTTAGCAAATTCGTGTTTATCTGAACGAGAAGATTTTTCGATCTTAACGTTAGATGCACCTACATTACCAGTGTATAATGCGAAAGCGTTAACCCCTACATTATTTGCAACTTTACCAGCTTTTGTACGACCGTAACCGAAAGCTAAACCTACAGTTCCGATTGCTTGACCTGGTTGGATGAATACTGGAACATTTTCTAAAACTACTCCATTAACAGTTAAGTTTACATACTCACCGTCAAATTGCATTCTTCCGTTTGTAACGTTGTAGTTATCTTGAATTTTGATTCCTAATTTTTCCGCATCATTTGGATTAACTGTTAAATAGTTATCCCAAGAGTTACGTGTAATTGGATCTGGTAATTCTTGTAACCAAGGATTGTTTGCTTGTGTACCATCTCCTAAACCAGCTTTAGAATAGAATTGAATCTCCCATTCTGTCGCTTTACCAGCAGCTAATTTTGTAGCAGCAGCTGCAGCAACACCAGTGTTAGCAGTAAATGTAGAAGTTTCAGTCGCTTCATTATAACCATTGTATAATGCTTTGTTGAAATCTACACCTAATTTTGGTAAAATAGCTGATTCCCAGTTTTGTTTTACATATAAGTAATATGGAGAAACTTTTTGTCTAGTTGCAGAAACCGCCATCACCATAATTGGATCATTTGGATCTTCTACTTCTGTTACTTTAGTTACTCCTGTCATCCATGCGATTAATGAATCTTGGAATTGACGAGAATCAAATACACGTGGAATTGTTGGTTGTTGTAATGAATAAACACCTGTTAATGGGTTGAAATCATTCCAAGACTCTAAACCGTGAGTAACTGGAGCAATAACGTCCATTACTGATGCAGTTTCGTCTAATTTTTCAACTAAACCAACTTTAAGTCCAATGTTTTTGAAAGCTGCTTCAATTTCTTTTGCATTTTTAGCATTATAAATTGGATTTGTTTGGAAGTTTAATAAAACTCCAACTTGTCCAGCTTTAGCTTCTGCAACAAATTGATTAAATACAGCGTCGTTAGACTCTTTTAATAAAACAGCTTTATCAGAAACTGCAGCTGATCCTAACAATTGGTTAATTGCGTATGCAATTGCGTATGCTTCTTTCGAACCATCAGCCATAACAACCGCTTTAGAACCTTTTGCTGTTAATTCAGCAGCAATAGCTAATGCTTCTTTAGATGAAGCTGAACCACCTGCTAATTTATTATAAACTTCAGCCAATACTTTTTCAGTATCAGTTGGTTTTAATGGATAACGTGTATCAGCATTTGCTCCTGTTAAAGATAAAACAGATTCTACTTGGATGTGACGCATCATTTTTGCTCCTGGTTTACGAGCAATACCATAATCACCTTCCATTCCACCACCATTATAATCACCTAAGAAATCTGCGTTGAAAGAAACAACTAATTCAGCATTCTTAAGATCGTAGAATGGCAATTCTCTTTTTCCATAAACTTCTTGCGCTGCGTCTAATGCATTCGTAGAAGAAATTGCATCATAAACAACGTGTTGAGTTGTTGGATATTTTGTTGCAAACTCAGCAATCAACTTTTTAGTTGTTGGTGAAGGTAAAGATGAAGTTAAAATAACTACTTTTTTCCCTCCTACTGATGCTAATGCTTTTGTTACACGGGCATCAAGCTCTTTCCAAGATGTTGCTTTGAAGTTTTCACCTGCGTTTGTTAAAGGTGATTTTATTTTATCAGAATCGTATAATGATAATACAGATGCCTGAACACGTGCATTTGTAGAACCATAATATTTTGCGCCTTTGTTTGCATCAATTCTAATAGGACGACCTTCTCTTGTACGTACTAATACGTTCGCGTAATCGTATCCATCAAAAATTGTAGATGCATAATAAGTAGGTACACCAGGCATAATGTTTTCTGGTTTCACTACATAAGGAACAGATTTTACGATTGGAGCTTCACAGGCTGCTAAAGTAACAGCAGCTGTACTGAACCCTAAAATCTTCAAAAAGTCACGTCGTGAAGTTTGACTATTCTCCATGGCGTTATCATTCCCTAAGAAATTATCTACAGGAATTTCTTCTGCAAATTCGTTGGTAGTTAACTTTTCATTTAATGTATTGTCAGTTAACTCCTCAAAACTTTTCCAGTAATTTTTCTTCGAAGCCATTTATACTCCTCTCTTTTTTATATTAATAATGACATTTACCACACTCTAAACCTCCGATAGCATCAACTGTAATCTTAGTTGCGTCACCGTACTGTTTTTTCAGTTTTTCGTGTAGTTCTGCGTAATATTCTTTGTTATACTCGTTGTCCATATCTACCTCAGTAGTTCTGTGACACTCGATACACCATCCCATTGTGAAATCATTCGCCATTTTCACTTCGTTCATTTCATCAACACGTCCGTGACATGCAAAACAAACTTGGTCTCCTGATCCAATGTTCAATTCTTTAGCATTTG
This sequence comes from Empedobacter sp. UBA1574, assembly GCF_002322895.1. Classification (NCBI taxonomy): domain Bacteria; kingdom Pseudomonadati; phylum Bacteroidota; class Flavobacteriia; order Flavobacteriales; family Weeksellaceae; genus Empedobacter; species Empedobacter sp. UBA1574. The sequence continues at coordinate 14,735 of NZ_DCOI01000016.1, forward strand.
GAATAGTTCCATCTTTAATCGCTTTCTTAATCGCTTTCTCTCCAGCTACAACGTGTTGTGCGTGGCTAAAGAATACGAAATCTGGCATATTGTGGATACGTACCCATTCGATTGGTTTTTGTGGACCATCGTATTTGTTCGTTTCTGGATTCCATCCAATCGCTTTATACATTTTTTGGATTTCTCCTGTATAGAAGTTCTTAACCGCCTCCTCATCAGCGAATTTACCAGAAGTGATTAATTCTTCTTCGAAGTAATCTCCTTTGTATTCTTTGATTGTTTTGTGACAGTTCATACATACGTTTGGTGAAGGAATTCCAGACACTTTACCGTATTTAGCAGAACTGTGACAGTACTGACAGTCGATACCTTGTACACCTGCGTGAACTTTGTGAGAGAAATAGATTGGTTGTTCTGGCTCGTAACCTTTATCAACACCAATTCCCATTAATCCCCAATACACGTTGTACAATGCAAAGAATGCTAATACTGCGATTAACACACCACCAACTTTTTGGTATTTTTGGAAGAAGTTTGCGAAAGAAAAAGCAGCTTTTTCTTCTTTAGAATCTAAATCATCAGTTGCAGTTGCTTTAACTAATGCATTAACGCGAACCAAAATCCACAATAATAATGCTGCTAATACAACAAATCCAACTGCGATAACTCCTGTTCCAGCACCGCCTCCGTTTCCGGCAGCAGCAGCTTTAGCAGCAGCAGCTTCTTTCTTTTTTGCAGCTTTTGCATCATCAAAAGCCTTTTTACCACCATCAGGATCGGCAGTATACGCTAGAATATTATCAATATCACCGTCAGATAAGTTAGGAAAAGCTAACATTTCAGTGTTATTGTACTCAGCGAAAATTTTGTTTGCATACGCATCTCCAGACGCACGTAAAGCTTTGTTGTCCTTAATCCAAGCGTGTAACCACTCTTTTCCAAGTCCAGCTTGTTCTTGTACGCGTTTCTCAACATTACGTAATTCCGGCCCAATTAATTTACCATCAATCTGGTGACATGCAGTACAGTTGGCTTCGAATAATTCGTAACCTTTACCTGCATCTTGGGCATTTGCTAAGGAGAACGTCGATAGTATTATCGCGCAGCTCCATAAACGTATTCTTTTTAGAAATCTTGCCTTCATTTACTTAAATAATCTCAGTTCGTTGTTTCTTTTAACTCGTTTTTATTTGAACACTTAACTAACAGCAAAAATAGCTTCAATACTTAATAAAATCATAAAGTTTACATACTGAACTTTGTCATTGAGCTTAATTTAAAACGTTTCTAAATTAATTGTTAAAAAATATGGGTCTATAAATATTATCTATTTGGTTTTGTAGAAAAGATTTAGAACAAGAAAAATTGCTATTTAACATAATTTTAAAAATAATCAAAGTTCTTTTTATTAGAATCTGCCAATCAATTTTATAGTTTTATCATCATTAATTAGTATTCATAAAAAAATTGGAACAATATTCGTTGTAAGAAAATAAAAGTCTATAAAATTTAATAACTTAATTGTAAAAAGTATATTTGCACAAATTAATTTCATCTTATGAAAAAATTTATCTTTTTATTCCTTATTACTTTTTCTTCTTGTGTTTTTGCTCAAGATAAAATTGATACTGTTCAAATCATCAATAATGGTACATTGAATATGGAAATTGATAGTAGAATAAATAATGTATTAAAAGCAAAAGAAGATGCTGTTTGTAGTTATACCACTACTGTAAAGAAACCGACAGAGAAAAAACCAGTTATACAATCTAATGATCCTTGTGCGGGAACGCCACAAGTAAGTGGTTTCAAAATTCAGATTTATTATTCAAAAGATAGAAAAGATGCGGAGAAAGTAAGAAATGAATTTTCTAATTCTTATCCACATTTATCGGCTCAGACTGCTTATTTCTCGCCAGATTATCGTGTTTTGGTTGGAGATTATTTCACAAGAGCATCAGCTTCGAGAGATATTCGTCGTTTAAAATCAAAATATAACAGTGCTTTTTCTATTCCGTTCAAGGTTTTGTGTAGAAAAGCGAAGTAATAGTTTATAAAAAGGAAAATGTATCCTTATCACAACAAAATAAAACAACGAATAAATAATGGCGAATTAGTTTCGTTTGAGTTTGTAGAAAAATATAAAAATATTTCTCCATGTTTAGTTTTATATTTCAAAACAGAACCTTTTATAAGACATATTCGCGAGCATCGTTTTTCTGAATATAGACAATTACTAAAAATAGAAAACGATTAACTTCTTTTAGAGATTTAAAATTTATTCGAAAACATAAAAAAATCGTTATCAATAATCTTGGTAACGCTTTTTTATATTTTAATGGTAATATTTAGTAGTTGATTCATGCTTTTGTTTTTAGTTGTTCAGAATTCTAACTCTGCCCTCAATTTCTAATTGGATAAGTATCGATGCTAAATTAGTTTGTACAAATCCTAAATTACCTGCAACTAAAACACCTTTTTCTCCAGTCGATATTTTTTCGATTCCATAAACACTCGATTCATCTTCTGGACTCGAATTTCCTTCGTAACGATAGATGTAAATAATCTTAAAATCATGCGGATGATCAATCAAATCACTTTCTAATAAATTAAAATCTTCTTGATATCCTTTTTTGGCAAGCTCGCTTAGCGCAACACTTGACGTTTCATAATTAAATTGCCTTCTTTCGAACATAAAATTTATTTTTATTTTGTTAATAATTATAAATCTAATTAATTAATAGACAGAAAGTTGTTAAACATACGTTAACAATTTGATGACATAAAAAATTTAACATACTTAATGATTTATTGTATTCGAAATAAGTTCTTATTTTTGACAAAAAGATACAATGATTTTAGAAAAATTAAACCAAAACGAAGCAAATTTTGCTGATGTTATCGCACATATCGAAGAAAATTATACTTATACAGCTTCTGCATTTGTAAATGGAAATCAGGAAAATGCTGTTGATCAAAACCAAGGAAGTGCAAAAGTTTTTGCGTTCGCAAAATTGAATAATTTTTCGGAAGATGATACCTTAAAATTATTTGCAGAACATTATCAAGCGGTTTTAGATACGCCAGAAGGAACAGACCACAACAACATTCGTCAATTTATGAAGAACGGTTGGAATGGTGTCAAATTTGAAAACGAAGTATTGAGAAAGAAATAATCTCGATAAGAATAATTAGAATAAACAAAAAACGTCTTACATAATGTAAGACGTTTTTTGTTAATTTAAGGCAGTATCCCAAAAACTGTGTAAATATAAAATAAGGTGGTTTTTAGTAACTCACCTTATTTATTTTATTAAATTTATAAAACACAGTTTATTATGAAAAAAACTGTAGCACAATTCATTCAAGATCAAGGTCATTTAGAGGGGATCAAAACCCAAGAAGACCTAAGTAAATTATTAAAAGAATTACATTCAGACTTATTAGAAGCCATGCTTCATGGGGAGCTTGAAGCTCATTTAGGCTATTCCAAAAATGAGAAAAGTGACAATCCAAATGCGCGAAATGGCACTACTTCAAAACGTTTAAAAAGTGAATATGGAGAAACGACAATAGAGGTTCCTCGGGATCGTGAAGGTAGTTTCGAGCCCATTATCGTTCCAAAACATCAATCCAAATCCGTTTCCGTTGAAAACATGGTGATTTCGCTTTACGCAAAAGGTCTGAGTGTTTCGGATATTGAGCAGGAACTTTACGAATTATATGGCTACAAACTCTCTACATCAGCGATCTCCATCATTACTGATAAAGTGAATAGTCAAGTATTGGATTGGCAAAATCGTCCTCTTGAATCGATTTATTGCATTGTTTGGATGGATGGTATTGTATTCAAAGTACGTCAAGGTGGAAAAGTAATCAATAAAACGATTTATTTAGCCGTTGGTTTAAATCGTGAAGGTCACAAAGAAATCCTTGGAATGTGGCTTGGAGAGAACGAATCTGCTGCTTTTTGGCAAGGTGTGCTGACTGATTTGAAAGTTCGTGGAGTTGAAGATATTTTGATTACTTTAACCGATAATTTGAACGGATTTACTCAGGCAATCACCAATATTTTCCCTCAAGCGAACACACAAATTTGTGTAGTTCATCAAATTAGAAACTCGGCTCGATATGTGGTTTGGAAAGATAAAAAAGAGTTTACCTCAGATATGAAATTGATTTATAATGCGACAAATAGAGAAATGGCAGCTCATGAATTAGACCGATTCGCCGAAAAATGGAATCAAAAATATCCTTACGCGATACAATCTTGGAGAAATAACTGGGACGAATTGACTGTATTTTTTGACTTTCCCATTGAAATCAGAAAAATTATTTACACCACCAATCTTATCGAAAATTTGAACGGAAAAGTGCGTAAATACACCAAAAATAAGATGGTATTCCCAACGGACGACGCGCTGAAAAAGTCGGTTTATCTATCCTTAATGCAAATTTCTAAAAAGTGGACACAACCTATTCATAATTGGGGGATAATTTTAAATCAATTTTTAACTATTTTTGAAAAAAGGGTTCAACTATAAAATAGTCAAACCCATCTGAAATCTATTTACACAAAATTTTAGATAGTGTCTTATTTAACTAAAAAGGCGCCATAAAACTAATCGTATAATGATCTATGGTTTTTCCATTCAAATCTTTCAATTCCAAAATAACTGGTACTTTATACGATTTTAGCTCGCTTTTCGGAATTTTAATATCAATTAAACCTTGCTTCAATTCGCCTTCGTCTATCTTTATATATTTATCAGGTTCTACTAGCAATACGGTTTTTCCACCTTTGAAACCGTTCACATTTACAACTAATTTGTACGTTTCATTCGTTTTATTCATCAAACTATATTGCATCGTATTGATAATATAATCGCCTTCTACAACATAATCTTTTCCTGGAACTTGTAAAAATTTCACCTCTACATCACTTCTATTCAACATAAAAATCGTCATAGCAGAAATCATCGCAACCAAAACTAATGTAAACGCGACTAATCTTGCAGTTATTTTGAATGATTTTCCTTGTTCAATATTTTCTTCGGAAGCATATTTTATTAATCCTGTTGGCAAATTAATCTTCGTCATAATATCATCACAAGCATCCATACAAGCTGTACAATTGATACATTCTAACTGAGAACCATTTCTGATATCGATTCCCGTAGGACAAACCGCCACACATTGACCACAATCGATACAATCTCCTTTTCCTGCAGCAACACGATCTTCACCTTTTCTGAATTTTGAACGACCATTTGTGCTTTCCCCACGTTTAAAATCATACGAAACTTGAATCGTTTTTTTGTCAATCAAAACACCTTGAAATCTCCCGTAAGGACAAACCAACGTACAAACTTGCTCACGAAACCAAGCGAAAACAAAATAGAAAAAAATACTAAAAATAAATATTCCGAATAATAAACCACCATGTTCTGATGGACCTTCGGTAATCACTTTTATTAATTCATCCATTCCGATGATATACGCCAATAAGATATTCGAAAAGAAAAATGACAACACATAAAATACAATCCACTTTCCTCCTCTTTTCAGAATTTTCTCTTCGTTCCATTCTTGTTTATCTAATCGAATTTGTTTGCTTCGATCGCCTTCTATCCAATATTCAATTTTTCTGAAAACACTTTCCATAAAAATCGTTTGAGGACATAACCATCCACAAAATAATCGTCCATAAACTGTCGTAAATAAAATAATAAAAACAACACTCACAATCATTCCGAATGCCAATAAGAAAAAATCTGTGGTAAAAAAAGGATAACCGAATAAAATGAAATTTGTATTGAACACATCAAACTTAAAAATAGGATTTCCATTCGGTAATGTTATAAAAGGTAAACCAACCAATAAAATCAATAAAACCGAAGAAACAATTGTACGATAATTCGTGTATTTACCAGAAGGTTTCTTAGCATACACCCATTTTCGTGTCCCTTTTTTATCCATTGTAGCGACTTCGGATCTAAACTGTTCATTCTCTTTTTCGAACCCAAGTTGCGTTGTATCATGCTTTACATCACTCATACCATTTACTTAATATCTATGCAAATTTACCGCTACATCTACGCTAAACTTTGGCACTATTTATGGTATTTATGGTAATATTTACGGATTGATATAAATCATTAATTCATAAAAACATAGACCTACCCCCCTAAACTACCTAGTATGAGAATTTTAATTTATTTTATCACATTATGCTTTGCAAATAGTTTATATGCGCAAGAAATACATAACACAAAAAATGTCTCTCAATTAGCTATTTATCCGAGCTGCGAAGATTCTACAGACAATTATTCGGGGTGTTTTGAAAACAAACTAACAGAAGATGTTTCACAGCGATTAGCGAATATAAAATTGGATAAAATCTTAAAAGGTTCAGGAGATTATTTCGCAAAATTATTTTTTGTGATTGATGAAAACGGAAACTTCACAAATGTAACTTCCCAAGGAAATGAAACTTTAGCAAGAATTTCGACACATATTTTATACAAAATAAATCGTGAACAAGAAGAAAGTGCAACCAAAATAAAACCTGCTTTAGTAGACGGAAATCCTGTAAAAGTTAGTTTTAATATTCCAGTAAAATACAATTTAAAGTAACTACGAATAATATTGTTTTCTGAATTGTTCGGGCGTAAACTCAGTGTATTTTTTGAAGAATTTCACAAAATAAGAAGCATCCTGAAAATTGAGTAAATACGCAATTTCTGTGACCGAAATTTCTTTATTTACCAACAAACGTTTTGCTTCTAAAACAATGCGACTTCTTATTAATTCACCTGCCGAAGTAGCTAACACATCTTTGCAAAGTGCATTCAAATGATTGGGTGTGATGTACAACAATTCGGCATACTCTTTTGGTAATTTTTTGATCTTGAAATTTTGTTCAATAAGTGACTGAAAATTACGCAACAACACCGATTGATAATCATTTTTTTTGACATTTACAGCTTCCAAACTACGTTCAATATCAATGAATAAATTCATCAAATGAAAACCAATTTTTAAATTCGAGAATTGATTATTTTCTTGATTTTCATTTATCATTTCTTCAAAATAACTTGAAATTTTTTCTTGTACATCTGGCGAAATTTCAACCACATGATCTTTCACCAAAATAGATTGTAAAAATCTAAATTTCTGTAAAATGGAAGAATTAATTCCAATCCAATCGAAAAAATTATCAAAGAAATTCACGACAAATCCATCATATTCTTCCTTAAAATACCATTGATGCACTTGCCCTGGTTTCATAAAATACATTGTTCCAGATTTTGCCTCAAATTTCTCAAAATCGATCAAATGCTCGCCACTACCTTCTGTAAAATAGACCAAATGGTAATAATTATGACTGTGAACTTCCTGTAAATGTGGATTACTATCAACATAACCTCTAAAACGATCGATGGAAAACAACTCATTGCTATTTTTTTCGGTATTCAGGTTACAGATATCGTATGTTGGAAAAAGTCTTTTAGTCATTTTGAAACAAATTATCAAGTGTAAAAATAAAGAATATTTGAAAGGAAAAATTTAACTTTAAACAATAGAACATCAAAAATGGAATTTAAAGAGAAAAAAATTGTCTTACTTTCTTTGGATGGCGGAGGAATTAGAGGAATTATATCGTGTGTCATTTTAAAATACATCGAAGATAAATTAAAGGAAATTCATGACGAAAATGCTAAAATAGGCGATTATGTCGATTTTATTGCAGGTACAAGTACTGGTGCTTTAATCGCTTCTTTGTTGTTATCGCCTTCGGAAGATAATCCTAAAAAAGCAAAACACTCGATTACAGATGCGTTGAATATTTATTTGGGAGAAGGAAAAAATATTTTCTCAAAAACATTCTGGACAATTCTCAATAATCCGTTGAGTGTGCTGAAAGATAATTTACCAACACTTGTATTGGAAGAGCAATTAAAAATCGTTTTTGGAGAGACAGAGTTAAAAGATTTGATTCGTCCTTGCGCAATAGTTTCTTATGATACTGAGCATCAAAAACCAAAAATTTTCAATTCGATTGATGGAATTTCTCCTTTCCGAAATTTTTATGTAAAAGATATTTGTCGTGCTTCATCAGCTGCGCCAACTTATTTTGAACCTGCAAAAATAAAATCATTCGCTGATCAAGAATTTAGTTGTATTGATGGTGGTGTTTTTGCAAACAATCCGACTTTTGTTGGTTTTATCGAAACGCAAAAAATAAATTTCAATAAATACTTCAAAGATGAATTAAAGTATAATGGAACAGCTCCTTTACAAGAATTTATTATCATTTCTCTCGGAAATGGTTCGCGTGCAAAATCTTATAAACACGAACATTTAACAGGAATTTCAAAATCTAAATGGGTAGATCCTTTGGTAGACATTTTTATTTCGACTGGCGTTGATATGGTCGATCAGGAAATGAGAAGCATGTTCTCTTTATTGAAGCCAAAATACCAACAAAATTATTATCGATTTAATCCTGAAATTCCAGAATCTGCATTGGATTTAGGAAATGTTTCCAACAGTAATATTAAAACGTTATTGGACGTTGCCAATGATTATGTAGCAAAACACAAAGAACATTTGGACGAAGTGGTTCAAAAATTAATTTTCAATCAAGTTGAAATCTCATAAAAAAAGGCTTTGAACAAAATTTCAAAGCCTTTTCTAATTTCTATTTATTTCGAACATAAACAAATATTTCCTGTTCTCGATTCAATCCTCTATTATCCACAATACTCTCTAAACAAGCGTGACAATCTGTTACAATTCCCTCTCCATTGTAATTTGTATAACTTCCATTTTCTAGCGCAACAACATGCGGTTTTAACAAATCTGCATTCAGTTTTTTGCGTTCACCAATCAACGTGTACACATATTCGCGTCCAGTTTCGTCCGTAAAATTATCCACTTTATAAATTTGATCCAATTCTCTTTCGTGATCAATTATAACAAATAAGTAGTCTTTGTGGCTATCTTTTTCAAAAAAAATTCTTCTCATAGCTTCAATTGTTTGACTCAAATTTAATAAAAGAATATTGGTTTTACCAATGAAAATTAAAAAGTTTTATGAGAATTTTAAAATATTATCAATTTCAAAACAGATTATATTTTACTTTTACATCAACCAAAACACAAAAATGAAAACTCTTCTAAAAATCTTAACTTTAGGATTAATTTGCCTTATTTGTCAACCAATTTTTGCGCAAAAAAACGCACAATTAAAACTCGACTTCGAAAAAATTATCCATTCAAAACATTCATTTCCTTTTAATGGAGCGGTAATAGTTTCCAAAAATAGCAAAACGATTTATGAAAAAGTACACGGATTTAAGAATTTTGAAGAGAAAATTGCACTAAATAAATCAAATCAATTTGAAATTATGTCAAATACGAAATTGTTTACGTCAGTATTAATTTTGAAAGAAGTCGAAAAATGGAATATCAATTTGCAAAAATCGATTAAGACATATTTACCAGAAATCACTCAATCTTGGGCAGATTCTGTTTCAGTTCATCAATTGCTTAATCATACACATGAAATTCAAGATATCACAAAACCTTTGTTGTTCAAACCAGGAACAGAGTTCAAATATGGAAATTATTCGTGTGTTCTTTTAGGTAAAATTTTGACTAAAGTAACGCATAAAACTTTCAGAGAATTGGCAACAAATTTATTCAAAGAAATTGGTTTGAAAGAAACTTTTGTGTATTCCAAAACCGAAAAGTATCAATTGGCTCAAGCATATTTTTATCGAAATGATTCGCTTATTCCAAATTATCAAACCCTGATTAATGAAGAAAATTTACCTGCGGATGGAATTATTTCTACTGCGAATGATTTAGTAAAATGAATAATTTATTACACAATGGTAAAATTCTACACCCCGAAACATATCAACTTTTGATCACACCTTCTACTCTTTCGCTACACGATGTTTTTGGACAAATGCCACAAGGTTATGCCTATAACATCAGAAATATAACCGAAAACAACATCAATTACATTGGACATACGGGATTAGGAGATGGTTTTTCTGCGATAAATATCTATTTCCCAAAATCAAAAGTTTGTTTGGTTGTCTTGCAAAATATAATGCCAGATGATTCGGAAGACTATTATTTTTATGAAAAAAAATTCAAAAATTTGCTTTTAAAAAACGATTTGACACAATAATTCAATTAAGTTACTATAAAACAACATTTTTGGTATTATCCTTGTAGAAAATTTGTATCTTAATTCCAACTAAAACGAATAAAAACTAACCAATTGAAATTCAATATAAAAAAAATACTAAAATATTTTTCTATCACACTGGTTTCGATAATTCTATTGTTGACCATTGCAATTTTTAGTTTACAATTTCCTGCTGTACAAAATTTTGTAAAAAATAAATTAGTCGATTACCTCGAAAATAAAATACATACAAAGGTTCAATTAGATCGTGTTTATATCGATTTTCCAAACAGTTTGGTCATGGAAAATCTTTTTTTGCAAGGACAAGATGTGGACACGCTTTTATCGGTCAAAAAGTTTGACGTTGGTTTGGATATTTGGCAATTGACCAAAAGTAAAGCAGATATAAAATCTGTTAATTTGAACGGTGTTCATGCCAATGTTATCCGTAAACCAGATGGAAAATTCAATTTCGATTATATTATCAATGCTTTTGCAACTGACGAAAAAGACGAAAGTCCTTCAAAGCCATTTATCATTTCGTTAGATAAAATAAAACTGAATGATATTAATGTTTCATTCAATGATCAGCAAGCGGCAAATAACATCAAAGTTCATCTAAATTCGTTTGATACACGTGTCAAAAAATTCGATTTAGAGCAAAATTCTTATGGAATTGGTGATATCAATTTGGATGGTTTAAAGCTAAAATTGAAACAAGATATTGTAAAAGAAGTTGCGAAAAAAGTAGAAGAAAAAGTTGATTCTTTGAATGATCAAAAGCCAATGAAAATTGAGTTGAACGGAATTAATTTAACCAATTTTGACATCGATTATGGCGACGATATTTCGGGAATGTTTGCAAAAGTCAAATTCAAAGATTTCAAAACGCGTGTTAAAAAACTTGATTTACAACAAAATTCTTATGGGGTTGATGATATTTTGGTGAATGGTTTGTTGGTTGATTTTAATCAAAAAATGGTTGAAAAAATTCAAGAAAATAATGTGGATAGAATTGATCCAACTAGAAAACAAACTCCATTTCAAATTGGGTTGAATAAGATTAATTTGAATGATATCAAAGTCAATTATGGTGACGAAAATTCGAAGACTTTTGCCAAAGTTAACCTAAACGAATTTGAAACTCAAGTCAATAAACTTGATCTTGAAAATTCAATTTTCGACATCGAAAATATTTTGTTGAAAGACGCTGATATCGAAGCGAATTTATTCCTTTCTTCGAACAATTCTACTTCTACTTCATCCACTTCTTCAGCCCCAATGAATTTGGTTTTGAACGAAACGAAATTTGAAAATGTAAAAGTAAAATACAACAATACTGCAGAACGCCGAACAGCTCAAGGAATGGATTTTAATCATTTGGATTTTTCTAAATTAAATCTTGATTTGCGCGATTTCGAAATGAAAAATAACACATTTGCTGGACAAGTAAAAAGTGCTGAAATAAAAGAATCAAGAGGATTGAATATTCAGAAATTAACAACAGATTTCTTGTACGCAGATACACAAGCGTATCTGAAAAACCTTTATTTACAAACACCAAGAACCGTTCTTCGTGACGAAGTTATTTTGCGTTACAATACGATTAATGAGTTAACTTCTCATCCAGAAAATGTTTTGGTTAATGCGAATATCAAAAATTCAAAAATTGGTTTGGCAGATATTTTAAATATTGCTCCAACGCTTAGAAATACGACGCCTTTCGACAAATATCCAAACGCCATTCTGAGTGTTAACACCAATGTAAAAGGAAAAGTAAACGATTTATTGATTAATAATCTCCAAGTTTCTGGTTTAGATGATTTGCAACTTTCGGCTTCTGGAAGAGTGAAAAATGCGATGAATCCAAAGAATTTATTTTATGATTTGAACATCAAAAACTTCTCAACATCTTCTAAAACGATATACAATTTAATTCCGAAAAATACTATTCCAACTAACATTAGAATTCCTTCAAAGCTTTCTGTCAAAGGAAAAGCGAAAGGAACAACCGAAATCATCAATACACAATTGGCAATAAATTCTACGTTGGGAAATGCGAAAATTGATGCAATTGTGGACATGCAAAAAAAGGATGCCGAGAAATATAATGTCAAAGCAGACCTACAAAATTTGGATATTGGAACGCTTATTAGCAACAAGGATTTAGGCAAAATAACAGGAAAAATTAATGCTATTGGAACAAGTTTCAACCCAGAAAAAATGGTTACAAAACTTTCAGGAACCGTTTCATCAGCTTATTACAATAAATATACTTATCAAAATATTACACTCGATGCAAAAGTGAATCATGGAGTATTTGATGCACATATTTTATCAAAAGATCCAAACGCGAATCTTAATTTGACAGCTTCTGGCGTGTACAAAAAAGATTTATCTAATGTAAAATTGAATGGAAATATTGTCAAATTAGATGTTCAAAAACTTGGTTTTTACAACGAACCGATGATTGTTGCAGGAGAAATTGATGCCAATTTCGCTGATTTAAATCCAGATTATTTAAATGGTTCTTTATATCTAAAAAACTTTGCATTATCCAATACAAAAGATATTTTTCCAATGCAAGAAGTAAGCTTGATTGCGACTTCAACTGCTGATTCAAATCAAATTAGTTTGACTTCACAATTGGCCGATTTGGATATGAAAGGAAAATTTAAATTGACACAAATTTTTGGTTCGATAACTTCAACAATTAACCAATATTATGAATTTCAGAAACCAAATAAAGACGAAAAAATAGAACCTCATCAATTCTTTACTTTGAATGCAAAAATTAAAGATGATGAGTTGATTCGAAGATTTGTTCCCGATTTGAAAAGCTTCGAAACCATAACACTTGACGCAACTTATAATGCCGATTCAAAACAAATCAATGTTGATGGAAAAATTCCGAATTTAACGTACGGAACAAATACGATTAACAATGGATTGATAAAACTATCCAACCAAGACGAATCCTTATTGTATTCGTTGAATGTGGATGCATTAAAAAGTGAAAGTTTTCAATTACAAAAAATTGATTTGAATGGTGATATTACAAATAATGTGATCAATTATAACGTTTCGACAAAGGATGCGAAAGATGCAACACAATTTTTGGTGGCTGGAAATCTAAAAACGCTAAACGATATCACGGAAATTAGTCTTAATCCGAATGGATTGGTCTTAAACTACGATGAATGGCAAGTTGGTGAAGGAAATTTAATTCAGTTGAGAAAAGATGGAATTGTGGCGAATAATTTCAGTTTGATGAACAATGGAAGTCAAATTTTATTGCAATCTGAATCGGAAAAAGGAACAAGTCCGCTGAATATTACCATCAAAGATTTCAAAATTGAAACCATTGCAGAAATCATTAAAAAAGATGATTTACCTGCCGAAGGAATAATCAATGGAACAGCTCAAATTAGAGATTTAAACAAAGAAATGACCTTCAATGCTGATTTGACCGTTTCAGATTTAAAAGCTTTCGGAAATCCTATTGGAAATATTATAGCAAAAGTACAAAACACTTCTCCAACCATGATTAACGCTGATATTACCTTAGATGGAAACAGCAACAACATGAAGATTTTTGGAGATTATAATACCAAAGAAAGTGCGTTTGATTTAGCTTTAGATATCAATCGATTAGAAATGAAATCAGTGCAAGGATTTACAATGAATCGAATCAAAGATACAGAAGGTTATATTTCTGGAAATCTAAAAATCGTTGGAACAATGGATAAACCGAGCATTTTAGGTCAAGTCAAATTTAATCAAGTTGGTTTAACGATTGCTGAAACAGGAAGTAATTTCAGAAAAATTGATGACGCGATTGATTTCACGAACAAAGGAATTGAGTTCAATCGATTCAAAATTAATGACAACGATGGCAATTCATTAACGATAAGAGGAGAAATTTTAACGGAAACTTACCGTGACTTCGCCTTCAATTTAACAGCAAATGCACGAGATTTCAATGTGGTAAATTCAGAAAAATCGAACGATGCGATCATGTATGGAAAGTTAGCTGTCAATGCAAACTTAACGATAAAAGGTGATTTAGATTTACCTAAAGTAAACGGAATTTTAACCGTAACTGATGACACGAATTTTACATTTGTTTTACCTCAATCCTCGCCTTCTTTACAAGAGCGAGAAGGAATTGTCGAATTCATCGATCAAGATCAAGTGGCGCTTCAAGAAACAATTAAAACAGATGAATTAATAGCCGAATCTAAAATAAAAGGGTTAGATGTAAGTGTCAATATTGAAATTAGCAAAGAAGCCAAGACATCAATTATCATCGACAAAGCAAACGGAGATTTTGTAGAAATACAAGGTGAAGCCGAATTAACAGGCGGAATGGATCCTTCAGGAAAAATGACGTTGGTTGGCGTTTATCAAGTAGAAAAAGGTGCGTACGAACTTTCGGTGAGCTTGTTAAAACGTCGTTTTGATATTCAGAAAGGAAGTAGCATTACATGGACTGGTGAGCCAACTACAGCCAATTTAGACATTACGGCGATTTACAAAACAAAAGCCGCTCCTATTGATTTAATCGAACAACAAATTTCGGGCTATTCTTCTTCTGAAATGAACATGTACAAACAACGAATTCCGTTTAATACCGAGTTAATTTTGAAAGGTGAATTATTAAAACCTGATATTAAATTCAATATTTCAATGGATAAAGAGAATCCTTCCATTGCAACTGCGGTGATCGAAAATACACAATTGAAATTGGATCAGTTGAAAAATGATGAAGCCGAAATGAACAAGCAAGTATTTGCCTTGTTATTATTGAATCGTTTTATTGGCGAAAATCCATTCGAAAGTAAAACAAGTGTTTCTGCAGAAACAATGGCGCTACAAAGTGTAAGTAATATTTTGTCGCAACAATTGAATAATTTGGCGGATGATTTAATCCAAGGAATTGATATCGATTTGGGATTAGATACACAAGACGATTATTCTTCAGGATCTAAAAACACACGTACTGATCTGAATGTTGCCGTGAGCAAACGATTACTAAACGACCGATTGAAAGTTTCGGTTGGAAGTAATTTTGGATTAGATGGTGATGCACGAGAAAATGAAAACATGACTAATATTGCGGGTGATATCACAATTGATTATAGCTTATCTCGTGATGGTCGATACATGTTGAGAGCTTATCGAAAAGATGAATACCAAGTTGCATTACAAGGACAAATTGTAGAAACAGGTGTTGGATTTATCATCACATTAGATTACGATAAATTCAAAGAAATTTTCGAGAAAAGAAGAAAAAATAGAACGAACAGAGCAAATAGAATTACACAAAATCAAGAAGTGAAACCATGAAAAAATCAGTTTTAACCTATATCAAATTTATAACTTGTTCAATTTCTATTTTAGGTATTTCTTCTTGTAGCAATACACGTTTTCTGAAAGAAGGTGAAATGCTTTACACGGGCTCTAAATTAACAATAGAAGGCGACTCGTTAAGCAAAGCCGACAAAGCTGAACTAAAAGATAATCTCGAAAAAAATATCATTCCAAAACCTAATTCAAGTTTTTTTGGACTTCGTCCGCGTTTGTACATTTACAACATCACCAGCGAACCTAAAAAGCAAAAAGGACTGAAATATTGGTTAAAATATAAAGTGGGTGAAAAACCTGTTTTATTGGGAGATGTAGACATCGAATTCAATAAAAAAATTCTGGTCAATTATTCAGAAAACAAAGGATTTTTCAATGCCAAAGCACAAGATGATACAATAAGTAAAAACAAAAAAGCGGAAGTACATTATGTTTTGCAACCGCGCAAACGTTATTACATCAACCAAGTTAATTTTCCAAAAGATACCACTTTAGCGGTCAACAAAGAAATTAAAAAAACACAAGCAAATACGTTACTGAAAGATAAGCAACCTTTCGATTTAGATGTGATCAAAGCTGAACGAGAACGAATAGATGCACGTCTGAAAGAAAATGGTTACTATTATTTTCATCCCGATAACATCATTGTACAAGCGGATAGTACGGTTACCAATAAGCAAGATGTCGAACTTTTTGTAAAGTTAAAAGATAAAACACCAGAACAAGCCAAACAACAATATAGCATTGACAAAGTAATTGTTTTCCCAGATTATAACATTCGCGAAGCGCGAAAAGGAATCTATAAAATGCCCATGAACAACGATTCGTTATCGAAATATGAGCAAAATGGTTTTTACATGGTTGATCTAAAAAATAGTTTCAAACCAAAAGTTTTTGACCGTGTGTTATATTTTAAAACGGGAGAGATTTACAACCGAGCAGATCATAATTTAACCCTGAATCGATTAATTAATTTGGGTGTTTTCAAATTTGTGAAAAATGATTTCGTGATTTCTGATTCGGTTAACCATAAATTTGATGTGTATTATACCTTAACACCACGCGAATTCCAATCATTGAGATTAGAAGTTTTAGGACGAACAAACTCGGCGAATTATGGTGGTGGTGAGTTAAATTTAAACTGGACACATCGTAATATTTTCAAAGGTGCGGAACAACTAAAAATGGCGTTATATGGTGCGTTTGATATGCAATTGGGCGGACAAAAAGATGCGAATAATATTTTTAGAGCTGGTTTTAATACGCAACTTTCGATTCCAAGAATTGTAGCACCTTTCAAATTTCATTCGTCAAGTGCGTTTGTACCGAGAACCAATATTGAGATTGGTTACGAATACCAAAACAGATCGAGATTATATACGCTTCATAATTTCAATACGTCATTTGGATATGTTTGGAAAGAAAATGCTCAAAAAGAACACAATTTAAAAGTTTTTAGTGCGACTTTATTGTTTCCAGAAAAAGTAACAGATGAATATAACAGCAAGATTTACGATTCAATTGGAAATATCATCAACCCAAGTTTAAAACGTGTAGTGGACAAACAATTAATCTTTGGACCACAATATTCATACACGTATACAACCACGATGTTACCACGAAAAAGCACATTTTACTACCGTGGATCTGTCGATTTAGCGGGAAATTTAACTGGTTTGATTACAGGTGCAAATGTAAAAAAAGACAAGGAAAAAAAGATTTTCAAAATTCCATTTAGTCAATACGCAAAAATGGAACACGACTTCCGTTTTTATCATAAATTTTCAGATAAATCATCAATTGCCACACGATTTATTGGTGGCATCGCTTATCCGTACGGAAATTCAGAATTTGTTCCCTACTCGAAACAATTCTTTGTCGGAGGAAGCAACAGTATTCGCGCATTTAGAGCGCGAACATTAGGACCAGGAAGTTATGATCCACGTAACCAAAATGCAAATTTCTTTTATGATCAATCGGGTGATATTAAATTAGAAGTAAATGCAGAATTTAGACAAAAATTATTCAGCTTTCTTAATCTCGCCTTGTTTGTTGATGCTGGAAACATTTGGTTAATTAACGAAGATGAAACACGTCCAGGTGCTAAGTTTTCAAAAGAGTTTATGAATGAAATTGCAGTTGGAGCTGGTTTAGGACTACGTCTAGATTTTAATATCTTAATTTTAAGATTAGATTTAGCAACACCGCTTCGTGTCCCATATTATGAAAAAAATGATCGATGGACATTTGATAAGATTGATTTCGGAGATAAAGCATGGCGAAAAGATAATTTAATTTTGAATATTGCCATTGGATATCCGTTCTAAGCAAAGCGTAAAGCAAAAATAAAAAAAATGAGCGTCACAATGGACGCTCATTTTTTTTATTTAATCATATATTTATTTCAAATCAAAACGATCTGCATTCATCACTTTATTCCAAGCGGCAACGAAATCATGTACAAATTTATCTTGCGCATCAGCTTGTGCATAAACTTCTGCTACGGCACGTAATTCAGAATTTGAACCGAATACTAAATCCGCACGAGTTCCTGTCCATTTTGGTGCTCCAGTTTTACGATCAGATCCCATGTAGATTTCTTTCGTTTCATCTGTCGCTTTCCAAACAGTACCCATATCCAATAAATTCACAAAGAAATCATTTGTCAATTGACCTGGACGATCAGTGAAAATACCATGTTTCGAACCATCATAATTCGCATTCATCGCACGCATTCCACCAACTAAAACTGTCAATTCTGGAGCAGTCAACGTTAACAATTGTGCTTTATCAATCACCAATTCTTCTGTCGAAACAGATCTTCTTGTGTTTTTGCGGTAGTTTTTAACCCCATCTGCAATTGTTTCTAAGTACGCTACAGATTCAACCTCTGTTTCCTCTTGCGTTGCATCTCCACGACCTGCTGCAAACGGAACTGTAATTGTTTTTCCAGCATCTTTTGCTGCTTTTTCAATCGCTGCATTTCCTCCTAAGACAATTAAATCGGCAATCGAAACTTGTTTTGACGAATTCGCTGAATTAAATTCTTGTTGAATATTTTCTAAAGCTGTTAAGACTTTATTCAATTGAATTGGATTATTTGCTTCCCAATTTTTCATTGGTTCCAAACGAATACGCGCACCATTCGCTCCTCCACGTTTATCCGATCCACGGAAAGAAGAAGCCGAAGCCCAAGCTGTAGAAACCAATTCTGAAACAGATAATCCTGAAGCTAAAATTTTCGCTTTCAAATCAGCGATATCAGCCTCGTCAATTAATTCATGCGTAACAGCTGGAATTGGATCTTGCCAAGTGAATACTTCATTCGGTACATCTGCACCTAAATAACGAGAAAGTGGTCCCATATCACGGTGCGTTAACTTGAACCACGCTTTACGGAAAGCATCTTCAAATTCTTCTGGATGTTCCAAGAAACGACGTCCAATTTTTTCGTAAGCTGGATCCATGCGTAACGCAATATCCGAAGTCAACATCGTTGGTCTTAATTTTTTTGAAGCATCATGCGCATGTGGAATAATTTCGCCTACATCTTTTGCTACCCATTGATGAGCACCTGCAGGAGATTTTGTTAATTCCCATTCGAAACCAAATAAATAACTTAAAAATAAATTTGACCATTCTGTTGGTTTACTTGTCCAAGTTACTTCAATACCAGATGTAATTGTATCACCTGCATTTCCTGTTCCGTACGAGTTTTTCCAACCCAAACCTTGCATTTCCAAATCAGAAGCTTCAGGGTCTGGTCCTACATGATCAGCCGAAGCCGCACCATGTGTTTTTCCGAAAGTGTGACCACCGGCAATCAACGCCAATGTTTCTTCATCATTCATCGCCATACGCGCAAACGTATCACGAATATCGCGTGCAGAAGCCAAAGGGTCTGGATTACCATCTGGTCCTTCTGGATTCACGTAAATTAATCCCATTTGTACCGCAGCCAACGGATTTTCTAAATCGCGATCACCAGAATAACGGCTATTTGCACCACCACTCTCTTCTAACCATATTTTTTCAGAACCCCAATAAACATCCATATTTGGTTCCCAAACATCAGCACGACCACCAGCAAAACCTAACGTTTTGAATCCCATCGACTCTAATGCTACATTTCCTGTTAAGATAATTAAATCTGCCCACGAAATTTTATTACCATATTTTTGTTTGATAGGCCAAATTAAACGACGCGCTTTGTCCAACGAAACGTTGTCTGGCCATGAGTTAAGCGGCGCAAAACGTTGCTGTCCTTCACCTGCTCCACCACGACCATCTTGCACACGGTATGTACCCGCACTATGCCACGCCATACGAATGAAAAATGGACCATAATGCCCAAAATCTGCTGGCCACCAATCTTGAGAATCAGTCATCAAAGCTTTTAAATCAGCTTTAACAGCTTCTAAATCTAATTTTTTAAATTCTTCGGCGTAATTAAAATCTTCCCCCATTGGGTTCGATTTGTTTGAATGTTGACGTAAAATATCAACTTTTAATTGATTTGGCCACCAATCTTGATTTTGTGTTCCTTCTCCTGCCACTGGTTTTGACATTGTACCATTGTGGAAAGGGCATTTTGAAATATCACCTCCTTGATTCTCCATGAATACTATTTTTTTATGTTTAATAATTTTTGTTTTGTAAATATCATAAATATAGTAATTTGTCTTATCAATTAAAAATCAAATTGTTTTATCAATCAATCAATTTATTTTATATAGAATGTAAATTAAATAGTTATTAATTATATTATAAAAATTGATTCGTTTATTTTTAATGAGTAAAGAGATTTCGAGAATCCTCTAGCTTTTAAGTTTATATCTGTATCAAGATAAAACTACATTTCACATAATATCAATGCATAGAAATTTTCAATCTTAACTTCAATATATCTTAACATCGTAAAATTATTATAGTCAAAAAAATGTTTATACATTTGTAACAATGAAATTTATAATTCTCATAATTGCATTATATGTTAATGTTCTATCATTTGTGCCATGTCAAGACACAAATACTAATAGAACGCAAGTTTCTATGGTGCATAGTGAGAAAGATAATTCAGATCATAAAGATCAATGTAGTCCTTTGTGCGTTTGTAATTGTTGTCAAATTACAATTTCATCAATGAAATTTACACGATTACTAAAAACTCCTAAAGTTTTTGAACCAAATACTTCCAAGAAAATACAATTCAAAAAGAATACAATTCAAAACCAATTGTATGCCGATATCTGGCAACCTCCTAAAATAAATATTGCTTAACGAGACGATTTCTTTTTTCGTCTACACATTGATTTCAATTGATATAAAATTGAAGTCAACACTTTTCTGTGCTCATTTATTTTGATAATAAGTGGGTAATGTTAATACAATTAATCAAATTATCTGTGTTAGATAAAATCATAAAATTTAGTATCCAAAACAAAATTGTTATTGGAATTATGACTGTATTGTGGATTATCTGGGGCGTATGGAGCGCAACAAAATTGCCAATAGATGCGGTACCCGATATTACCAACAATCAAGTCCAAAT
The DNA here is from genome assembly GCF_002322895.1 of Empedobacter sp. UBA1574. Classification (NCBI taxonomy): domain Bacteria; kingdom Pseudomonadati; phylum Bacteroidota; class Flavobacteriia; order Flavobacteriales; family Weeksellaceae; genus Empedobacter; species Empedobacter sp. UBA1574. The sequence continues at coordinate 35,860 of NZ_DCOI01000016.1, forward strand.
TATTACGGTCAGCCCTACTCTAGCTGGTCAAGAAGTAGAACAATTGGTCACTTTTCCAATTGAGCAAAGTATTGCGAATATTCCTGATATCGAAGAAACAAGAAGTATTTCTCGTTTTGGTTTATCTGTGATTACGGTAGTGTTTAAAGAAGATGTAGATATTTATTTTGCGCGTCAATTAGTCAACGAAAAATTAAAAGAAGCACAAGAAGACATTCCGCAAGGTGTTGGCATTCCCGAATTATCACCTGTGAGTACTGGTCTTGGAGAAGTCTATCAATATATTTTACATCCTAAAAAGGGAAGTGAGAAAAAATACAATTCAAAACAATTGCGCGAAATGCAAGATTGGATTGTTCGTAGACAATTAAACGGAACGCCTGGTGTTGCTGAGATCAATAGTTTCGGTGGAGAATTGAAGGAATACGAAGTTGCTTTAGATCCGAATAGATTGCGCGCAATGGGAATTAGTGTATCGGATATTTTTGATGCCTTAGAAAAAAATAATCAAAATACTGGAGGAGCTTACATCGATAAGAAGCCAAATGCTTACTTTATTCGAGGAATTGGAATGGTAACTTCTTTAGATGATGTAAAATTAATTCCTATAAAAAATGCGACGGGAACTGTTCCTATTTTTATAAAAGATGTAGCTGATGTAAGACTAGGACATGCCATACGATACGGAGCAATGACTTACAATGGTGAAGTAGATGCTGTTGGTGGTGTTGTGATGATGTTAAAAGGTGCGAATTCTAATGAAGTAGTTAATCTAATTAAAGAAAAAATACCAACAATTCAAAAATCGTTACCAGATGATATCGTCATCGAGCCTTTCCTTGATCGAACGAATTTAGTAAATCGTGCAATTAAAACAGTAGAAAAAAATCTGATCGAAGGTGCATTAATTGTCATTTTTGTATTGGTTATTTTTCTTGGTAATCTAAGAGCTGGTTTAATCGTTGCATCTGCCATTCCTCTATCCTTATTATTTGCATTAGGAATGATGAATGTTTTTGGTGTGAGTGCGAATTTAATGAGTTTAGGAGCTATTGATTTTGGATTGATAGTCGATGGAGCAGTTATTATTGTAGAAGCGACTTTACATCATCTAGGGCTTAGAAAATCAACGCATCGATTAACCCAAAAAGAAATGGATGAAGAGGTTTTTCTTTCAGCTTCAAAAATTAGAAATTCAGCCGCATTCGGGGAAATCATCATACTTATTGTCTACATTCCTATTCTTACTTTGGTTGGTGTAGAAGGAAAAATGTTTACACCAATGGCTAAAACAGTTGGCTTTGCAATTCTAGGCGCATTGATTCTTTCGTTAACGTACATCCCAATGATGAGTGCTTTATTTTTATCAAAAAAGCCTACTCTCAAAGCTTCTTTTTCAGATAAAATGATGGTGAAAATCCATAAAGTTTATGAACCATTATTAGAAAAAGCAATCCGAATCAAATATTGGTTAGTTGGTATTACTGTTGCAATTTTTGCAGTATCAATTATTCAATTCAGAAATATGGGTGGCGAATTTATTCCACAATTACAAGAAGGTGATTTTGCTTTTCACTGTATTTTACCACAAGGAAGTTCCTTAACCCAAAGTTTAGAAACATCCATGCAAGCTTCTCGAATTTTAAAAGAATTTGATGAAGTAAAAATGGTCGTTGGTAAAACAGGTTCCGCTGAGGTTCCTACAGATCCTATGCCTCCTGAAGCAACAGATATGATTGTGGTTCTAAAACCAAAGGACGAATGGAAACGTAACATTTCTTATGAAGAATTAGGTGATGAAATGATGGAAAAACTAGAGGTTATTCCTGGTGTTTTCTTTGAAAAAAATCAACCAATCCAAATGCGTTTTAATGAATTGATGACAGGAATTCGACAAGATGTAGCTGTCAAAATTTTTGGCGAAAATTTAGATTCTCTCTCTTATTATGCAGATAAAACCTCAAAAGCAATTCAATCTGTTGAAGGTGTTACAGCGCCACAAGTGGAACGCGTAAGTGGTTTGCCTCAGATTAATGTTGAATATGACCGAATCCGAATGGCAAATTATGGATTAAACATTCAAGATGTAAATGATATGTTGAGTACAGCATTTGCTGGAAAAACAGCTGGACAAGTTTTCGAGAATGAACGACGCTTTGATTTGGTTGTTCGATTGGATAGTGCGCATCGAAAAAGCATTGATGACATTAACAATTTAATGATTCCTACAAGTTCTGGTAATCAAATTCCGATCTCTCAGGTGGCAAATGTGAGTTATAAATTAGGCGCTTCACAAATTAGTCGCGAAGAAGGAAAACGAAGAATTGTAATTGGTTTCAACGTAAAAGATCGCGATGTACAATCGGTTGTAAAAGATATTCAGACAAAATTAGACAATGAAATCAAATTACCTTCTGGCTATTATTTCACCTATGGAGGGCAGTTCGAAAATCTGCAAGCAGCTAGTCAACGTTTGATGATTGCTGTACCAATCTCCTTATTATTAATTTTTATGTTATTGTATTTCACATTTCATTCATTCAAACAAGCAGCATTAATTTTCACAGCAATTCCAATGAGTGCAATCGGAGGTATTTTTGCATTAATTATTCGCGATATGCCATTTAGTATTAGTGCCGGAATTGGTTTTATTGCTTTGTTCGGAGTAGCTGTTTTAAACGGGATTGTTTTAATTGGAACATTCAATCAATTAGAAAAAGAAGGAGAAAAAAATATTCTAAAACGAATAATGGAAGGAACCAATATCCGATTACGACCAGTATTAATGACAGCAACAGTTGCATCGTTAGGATTTTTACCGATGGCAATTTCCACAGGCGCAGGTGCCGAGGTTCAAAAACCTTTAGCAACAGTTGTCATTGGAGGATTAATCACAGCTACTTTTTTAACCTTATTTGTATTACCAATGTTATATTTAATATTTAATTCAAAACTTCCGAAAATAAAATTGAATTCAAAAAATTCACTTCCATTCCTTGTCATCGGAATGTTTTTGATGGGACAATCTATTCAAGCGCAAACTCGTTCAATTAATATTCAAGAAGCTCAACAAATTGCAATTGAAAATAATCCATTAATCAAAGCAAATGAACGAAGTATTTCATCAAGTGAAGCTTTAAAAGGAACCGCAAATGAATTACCAAAATTAAATGTGGAAGCACAACTTGGGCAATATGCGAGTCCAAAATTTGATTATGGTTTATCTATTTCTCAAAGTATTCCATTTCCAACGATTTTTAAACACCGAAAGGCAGTGTTAGAATCAGAAGTGAATAACAAGAAGATACAAAAGGAAGTGACAACAAACGAATTGTTGAAACAAGTGAGAACCTATTTCTATCAGATCGAATATTTAGAATATAACCATGATCAACTCGAACAATTAAATAAACTTTATTTAGAATTTATTCGAATTGCTTCGGTTCGATTTAATGCAGGTGATATTAAGAAAATCGAAATTAATACAGCAGAAACACAACAAGGAGAAATCAATTTGTTGCTGAAACAAAACAAAGTGTATTTAGCAAATGCGTACAAAAATCTAAACGTATTATTGAATACCGAAGAGAATTTTACAATTACCAAAGAGACAAATTATATTCCATTAAAATTGAGTGGAATTTTAGACGGTTCTACAATTGATAATAATCCTACTCTCAAAGCTTTTTACCAACAGATGGAAATTACAGAACGAAACAAAGAAGTCGTAAAAGCCGAAGGTTTACCAGAATTTTCACTTGGTGTAAACAGTTTATCGATGATTGGAATGCACGAAAAAAATGGAGTACAAAGGTATTACAATGGCCTTGATCGTTTTACTTCTGTAAACCTTGGTGTTGCAATTCCATTAACGTTTGGTGCTACAAAGGCAAAAATCAAAGCTTTGGAATATGATAAACAAGCCATTCAAGAAACAGCCAATTTTCAAAAACAACAGTTAACGATTCAACTTGATAATTCAATTAATCAATATCAACAAGATTGGGAACAATATGAGTATTATGTAAACCAAGCCATTCCAAATGCAGAAAAAATTGTAAAAGCAGCTCAATTGGGTTATAAAACTGGTGAAATTTCGTATGTCGAATATCTTTTTGCCTTACAAACCGCAACGGATATTCAATTAAAATATCTTGAATCGATACAACAAGTCAATCAAACTGTTGTCAATATTAATTCTATCATCAATCAATAAAATGAAAAAAATAAAGATCATTATCTATAGCGTGTTAGCCATATTATTTCTAAGTAGTTGTACCAAAGAAACAAAAACGGAACAACCAATCGAGGAAAAAAAAGCTGAGCACGAAGAAGCGCCACAAACAGTTGCTACGCTAACAGAAGAACAAATGAAGGCTGTTGGTGTAAAACTGGGAACTATTGAAGTAAAGGAGCTAACGGCTATGATTAAAGCAAATGGACTTTTGAATGTTCCGAATAGCAATATGGCAAGTGTTGCATCTATGTTTGGTGGAGTAATACAAACATTGCCAATTCAGGAAGGTTCGTATGTCAAAAAAGGACAAGTAATTGCGACAATTTCAAACCCAGAATTTATTATTACACAAGAGCAATACTTAACTGTTTTGAGTCGAATTACCTATGCAGAGCAAGAATTTAGACGACAAAAAGAATTGTTTGATAACGATGCTGGTGCAAAAAAGAATCTTCAGAACTCTTCTGCCGAATTGAAAACATTACGTTCTCAAAAAGCATCTTTATCTCGTCAACTTCAAATGATGGGAATTAATCCTTCTAAAGTAACCAATGCAAATTTGAGAAATGGAATGGTAATTACAGCACCAATTAGTGGAACAGTAAGTAAAATTATTGCGCAAATAGGAAGTTATGTAGATGTCTCATCTCCCGTCGCTGAAATCATTGATAATAGTTCTATTCACTTAGATTTGCAAGTTTTCGAGAAAGATTTACCTAAAATGAAAGTTGGTCAAGTCATTCAATTTGAATTAACAAACAATCCAGGAAACAGTTACGAAGCAGTCGTGTACAGTATTGGTTCTTCTTTCGAAAATGAAAGTAAAACCATTGCAGTACATAGCAAAGTACGAGGAAATAAATCTGGATTGATAAATGGAATGAATATTACAGGAGCCGTAAGCTTAAGTAATTCCTCTACACCTGCTGTTCCCAATGAAGCAATTGTAGAAGCGGATGGTAAATTTTACATCTTTGTCAAAACAAACAAAAAAGTAGAAGAGCATACAGACGAAGAAAGTAAAGATCCGAACGAAAAGAACAAAGAACATAAAAATGAAAAATTGATGAACTTTGAAAAAATCGAAGTTGTAAAAGGTTCTTCAGATATGGGTTACACAGCTATTACAACCGTAAATGAAATTGATCCAACTACACAGATTGTTGTAAAAGGAGCCTTTTTCGTTAATGCTAAATTAAGTAATTCTGGCGATCACGGACATTAAAAACAATTCAAATAAATTGAGTTGTTCCCTAACTTCCAATAAAAAGTCCGATAAACAATATGTTTATTGGACTTTTTATAGTTGTAATAAATAAGTAACTATTTAATTCGTAATTCAAAAATCTCAAATACTTTTTAATAATTCGTTATCATCGTCTAATTCTTCGATACAACGTTTTACAAACGTCACTCAGACTGACGCGATACTGAGAAGCTGAAATAAATTCAACTTGACGAATCGTTGTCATTTAAAAAAATATTTGAAATAAAGAATTTGAGATTAAGAGGAGGAGCCATGGTATGGCTCAGGTATTCCTTTTCTTTTATGTCACTTTTTTTCGTCAAAAAAACTAACGAAAAAAGACTTGGCCGTAAACCTCTCTACTAAAAATGTTCTCATTTCACTAAAGATTTTAAAAACCCTACGGGCTAAAACCTTTTTTACGTTTTATTCAACCATTTTCTTAACGTGTGAGTTTTAATGCCGGGTTTTCATCCTTTTTCAATATTCAAATCCACTTTCAACAAAGAATTTATAAACTGTTATTGCTGAAAAGTCGAGCGTCAATTCGGCGTAAAGAGCGTTAAAAATGATTTACAGTTCACATTTTTATGTGAATGATTTAAAGCATTTAGCGAATAGCCATTATTGACCGACTTGTAAGCACGGACTTGATTTTTTGATTACTTTTTGATCAAGCAAAAAGTAATAAATAAAGAACTACTAATTATTCTCTTATTCACGTAATTATGTTCAGAACCTCAACTCGTTGTTAATTTGAGGTATCGAGAAATCTATTACTTTCATTTTTTTATTCATAGCTTATCTATTTTAATTATAGGTATTCATATGCCCTTCGGGGAATAGTCAAAAAAACTAACGAAAAAAGACTTGGCCGTAAACCTCTCTACTAAAAATGTTCTCATTCCACTAAAGATTTTACAAACCCTACGGGCTAAAAACTTTTTAACGCTGCATTCAACCATTTTCTTAACCTGAGAGTTTTAATGCCGGATTTTTCTAATTCTTTTTCAATATTCAAATTCCTTGTCATTCAGAACTTTCAAAGAATCTCATATCTAATTGTTCATAAAAACATTTTACATCGTAAATCCCTTATCAAAAATCTTATACATACATTCTACTGCCACCCTACTGCCACTATGTTGCCTTTATCCTGCCTTTATCCTGCCTTTAACTTGGGACCATCTAACGTGTTTCAATAAAACCTAAAAATCCCCCTTTGTATATGTTTTTCACATTTGATGAGCGTTAACAATCACCCCACCCTACGGGTGTACAAATCACCCTCCAAAATTATGGTTTAAGCTGTTATAAGCTCAATACCTGCTTTATCAGCTTTGTATTTTATTTTATGTATGAGCTCATAATAACTCCAGTTTCTTAAGACAAATCTTTCTTCTTTGGCAATTTGTATTTTTTCTTCTTGATCTACAATAACTATCGTTCCTGCTTTTTTTTCCACACAAAAATCAATTAACATTCTACTGTAGACATGTAGCCGATGATGAATATATTTACTCTCTGTATTTTTTAATTTTTTTGCTATTTTTAATTTTCTTGCTTTTCCTTTCCCTCCTTTGCAAAAGGGCACTCCTTCTAGTATTCTTTTACGAGAAGCTTGTATGGCTAATCTTCTATATAGAAATTCTTCTTTGCTACCAATGGTAAGCTGAGATCTACCTATTTTTACAACCAACGGATATTCTAATGACAAAGAAACTTCTGCAATAATATCGGGTTGTAATTGATTTTTTTCTTTTTCAATTTCTACCGTGAATACCCAAAATATTTTATTTTTTTCTAATTTAATATGTGATCTACAAATTCTAATTTCTTTGCTTACTATTTGCTCCAATAGCTTATAATTATCAATATAGTCTCTTCCAAGATACGTTTTAAAAGGAATTTTATAAAGTTTAAAATAAATGTATTTTTTATCTTTATCATACGAGAATTTACTTATTCTCGCTATGTTAAAAGGAATTGCTATATCTCGTTTAAAAATTTTTAATGAAAGTTCCCCTTTCCAATACTTGACACAATCCTTCTTGAAGGACAGGTATAACGTATTGATCAAACTAGACAATATATACATCGGAATTTCGTCCTTAAAACGTTTTGAGAGCACACGATAAATTATAGTCGACCGTGACCATTTGAGTATACCAGCATCATCTTTGTTTTCGTCTGCTAATTTGTATTTGATTCCTTCAGAGAAATAAAAAAAATCTTTCACCATTTCTTGCACATACAAATGAGAAACAATCATATTAGCCGCTATAAAACATCTATTTTGCCATTTATAAAGCGTACTCACAACTTCTTTTCGTTCTTCTTGAGTCGGTAAATCAGCAATTAACTGTATTTTACGTGTTAAAAAAACTGTAGAATTTTCCATATTTAGTTATTTAGGGGTTTAAACTTGTTTTGTTGAGTCAATTTATAAGCGACGACAAATTCATTGTGCACTTCTTTCTGAGAAAGTTCTAATGTCTTGGCAATGGTTGTAAACGATTGTTTCATTTCGAATCGAAGCTTTAAAATCAACGATTGTTTTTCGGTCATTTGATTTGGTGCCTTTTCCTCGGAAACTGTTTTCTTTTTAGACACGAATACATCATGACTATTTATAAGGTTCTTAACATCTGTAATCTTCCCTAAAAACCGGAACGTTTAAAAATATAGT
>NZ_DCOI01000018.1:0-17500 GCF_002322895.1 Empedobacter sp. UBA1574
TAAAACCAGAATTTTAGCTAATTACTGCACTTACTGTGGTTCAGTACATTAATAAAACATACTTTAATCGAAATATTAATAATCTAAAAACTCAAATTATTTAAAATGCACAACGGGTATAGTCTAAATTTAATCATACAAAAAAGCTCAGTTAATATTAACTGAGCTTTTTTATTATTTTTTATATTTTCTTCATAAAGAATATTATTCAATAATAATGATTTGATTAGAATTAGAAGAAACTTTATACAAAAAGTATTTGAGCATATTTTTTATTTCTTCCGTTTCTTTAATCGGAATTAAGATATTGTGAATCTTTTCTAACGTTTTTATTTGATGATGATATTCGTAATAACCATATCCTTTAAATTCTCCATTCTCAACTAAATAAAATGATTTTTCAATTCCTTTTCGTCCTTTATCAATAATCAAAAAAGTTTCGGAAGGATATTCAGTTGTTTTAATAAAACTTTGAATTCGTTCATTATAAACTTCTTTAGATTCCTCTTTTACACAAGCTCCATTGCATTTATTTACTTTATATTGGAAACAAGATTCATCAGATTTAATTCCCGCATTTACTTGTTGACAAAGATTATAATCATGAACGATTTTCTCTAAAACCTCTTTTGCACGTTCTTTAGTTTTAAATTTCAAAACAGGTTGTGTCTTTCTAACTTTCCCTATTTCTAATCTCGAATAACCACGTTTAGACTCCAAATAATACAATCCAAAAGGATAAACTTTATTCTCAACTAACTTTACGTTATACATTGGTTGATTATTCAAGACCTCGTTATTTTCTTTAATTGCAGCAAGAAAACCACTTCCAGTTTCTTCGAATTTTATAGAACGTGTATAACGTTTCAGCTTATTAGCTTTTAAAGTTTTTGATGTAAAAATTTGATTAATAGATCGTGCAATATTATTGCTTCGACAAATATAAATAAGTTGTTTTCGGCTATTGTATAAATAATAAACCCCGATAGAATTAGGTAAACCTTCAAGCAGTTTCTGATACTTAGAATGTGCTTTTTTAGGTTGTTTTAAACCTGTTTTCTTCGTGATTATTTTTTCCGAATCTTTATCTAACAATAATTTAAACAAAGAAATTGTCGCTCTTGCATCTCCAGAAGCCCTGTGTCTATCTGTCACTACAATTCCAAGCGATTCGCATAATTTTCCTAAAGAATATGAAGGTAATCCTGGAATCAATTTTTCGCTATATTCGAAAGTATCAATCCATTCTTTTTCGTAATTATATCCCAAACGATCGAACTCTTGTTTTAGCATTCTATAATCAAACATTACATTATGTCCAACTAAAATACAATCATCTGTAATCTCAACTATACGTTTTGCTACTTCGTGAAATTTAGGCGCTGTCAACACCATTTTATCTGAAATATGCGTTAACCTTTGTACATATTGATCAATCTTTTTTTCGGGATTAACTAATGATATAAACTGATCGACAATTTCTTTTCCATCATATTTATACACCGCAATCTCTATGATTGACTCTTCCCCCACTTTTCCGCCAGTCGCTTCTATATCTAAAATCGCGTACACGTGCTTATTTTTTTCCTTTTAAAAAATTAGTTAACATTTTCATTCCAAAATCCATCAATTTTCGAGTTGCAGTACGACTTACATCACGCACAACAGGATTATCTGTCCAATTTTTTTCTTTAGGAATACTTCTTGTTGAAGTTGCTTTTGGAACAGGTTTCTCTATATTTTTTTGTTGTTCTAATTTTTGTGATAAAATTTCATTTGCAGATTCACGATCAATATCTGTCGCATATTTTGTCACTAAATCTGAGTTTGAGGTAATCGTATCGATTTCATTTGAAGTCAAGATATCCATTCTCGAATTTGGCGCTCGCATATATGTATAAGCCAAAGGAGTTGGAATACCTTTTTCGTCTAAAGCAGTCACAAAAGCCTCTCCAATCCCTAATTGAGTGATTACTTCACTTGCTTTATAATAGGTAGTTGTCGGATAATTTTCGATAGCTTTTGTTATTTCTTTACGATCTTTCGCAGTAAAACCTCTTAACGCATGTTGAACTTTAAGACCTAATTGACTCAAAACTGCATCAGGAACATCTCCAGGAACTTGCGTTACAAAATATAATCCCACACCTTTTGATCGAATTAATTTTACCATTGTTTCAATTTGATTCAACAAAGCTTTCGTAGCTTCCTTAAAAATCAAATGTGCTTCATCAATAAAAATCACCAATTTCGGTTTATCAGAATCTCCAGATTCAGGGAATTGAGAATAAATTTTATTCAATAAACTCAACATAAAAGTTGAAAATAAATTAGGTTGATTTTGAATATCAATCAAACGAATAATATTTACAATTCCTTTTCCGTCTTTCGTTTTCAATAAATCCTGAACATCAAAACTTGGTTCTCCAAAAAACTTTGTTGCACCTTGCTGTTCTAATGCAACAATTTTGCGCAAAATAGCTCCCAAAGAAGCTGGCGCAATTGTTCCATAATTCGAATTTAATTCAGATTTTCCTTCATCAGAATCTGTCACATATTGCAAAACACGTCGAATATCCTCCAAATCAATCAAAGGTAAATTACGATCTTGACAATATTTGAATATAATTGAAATAATACTTTCTTGTGTTTCATTCAGTTCCAAAATTTTACTGAATAAAATTGGACCAAAATCACTTACAGTTGCACGAAGTTTTGCACCTGGTTCATCAGAAATAGACAAAAACTCGACAGGAGAAGCTTGCGGATCAAAAGGTAAATTAAGCGCCTCCATTCTTTCTTGCGCATTTTTATCTTCCGAATTTGCAGCAGCTCCAATTCCAGATAAGTCTCCTTTGATATCCATCAACAAAGTTGGAACACCTTTCAGAGAAAGTTGCTCGGCGATAATCTGCAAAGATTTTGTTTTCCCTGTTCCAGTTGCTCCACCAATCAATCCGTGACGATTCATTGTTTTTAATGCTACTGAAATTTCAACTTCTTCTACAATTTCGCCATCTAATTTGGCTTTGCCTAAAATTATTTTATCGTTTTTAAAAGAATAACGACTTTGTATCTCTTGAATAAAGCTTTCTTTCTGGTTCATTTTGATTGATTATTGAATAAATATAGAAAAAATTTATTCTGAAATTTTATATTTTACAGCTACTGGATAATGATCCGAGAATTTTTTTCGAATAACATGTGCCTCAATAGGTTTAAATAATTTAGAATGAAATAAATAATCAATTCTAATTGGAAATTTAAATCCATGAAAAGTTGTCGCATTTCCTTTTCCAACTTCTATATAAGAGTCGTGAAGATATTTTTTCAACTTCTCATATTCGTAAGAAACTGGAGTCGAATTAAGATCCGTTCCCAAAATAACTGGATGACGCGAAGATGTGATATATGGAATAATCGCTTCTAACTGTTTTTGATGTTTTTGCATTCCTTGCACCAATTTTAACTCAACTTTTCGACTCGAAATTTCGGCAGTTCGCGAATCATCAGACTGAATAATTTCTTTCACCATCGCTTTATCAATGTACATTGGCTCAAGATAAACATTAATCACACGAATCGTATCATTTCCCAAATCGATATCAGCATAAGCGGCAAGTCCATTCAATTCTTCATTATCATCAGGTGTTATTTTTTTTGTTTGAATAATAGGATATTTACTATAAATTGTCAATAAACCATAAAATTCTGAATAGTAATTTTTGAATTCTTTATTTTTTAGACTTTTCTGTTGACCTTCATACGCTTCTTGAAGCAGCATAATATCTGCCTTATTCTTAATCAAAAGTTCTTTTGTTCCTTCTTCTTTAAAACCATGTACATTATATGTCAATACAGATAAATCAGCTTTTTTATCTTTAACTTTATTGAATTGTACAATTGGATATGAAAGATAAATTGGGTAAAATAATCCGGCTGAAAGAACTAAAATTAACAAAAAGTGTCGCCAGCTAAACAGTAACCAATACAGTAAAAACATTGCTCCAAATGCAAATAATATTGGAAAACCAATCGAAATAAAGTTAAAATATGGAATTTCTGTAGGCGTAAAAATTTTATTTAAATAGACACAATAAGCCACTAACAAAAAAACGATATTAATTGTTAGTACTAAACGATTGAAATAATTTAGTTTAAACTTACTGATTATACTCATTTTACCTACCTTCTCTAAACAGAAAGTCTTTTTCTTCTTTGGACAAACTCTCGTAACCTGAACGAGAAATCTTATCTAAAATTACATCAATTTTCTTTTGTTTTTCAACTTTTTGATGATTAAAATCGTAATCATCTTTCGGAACATTTGATCGCGAAGAAGTTGAAGAAATATTTTTATATGTTTTGAAAGTTGATTTCTCTTTTTTCTTAAATAACTGCTCTATTTTGAAAATAAAGTTACCTAAAAAATCATTTCCTCTCTCAAATTGTTTCATATAAAGATAACCAAAAATAGCACCTCCCAAATGCGAAATACTTCCGCCTGCATTTTGATTAGCAATAATATTATACACATCGAATGCGATAAATACATAACCAACATACAACAATGGAAATGAAGTTGGAATCAACAACAAACGAACGGGCATTTTCGGATTATAAGAAATCATTGCAAAAAACACCGCATAAACCGCTGCCGAAGCACCAACTAATAAATGTGAATAATTGAATAAATTCTGAAACAATAAAAAGAAAATTCCACCAGCGATTCCTCCAAAAATATAGAATGTAACTAAATTTCGGTTCTGAAATTGTTGCAAAAACATTTGCCCAACGAAATACAACAAAACCATATTCATTATCAAATGAAAAAGATTGCCATGTAACCAAGAATATGTTAGGATTTGCCAAGGTCTTACAATCAAATCATCGAAAGATGACAAAGCAAACAAACCAGTTGTTGTAATCGTAGAATTTACTACCGTTCGAAGAACAAAATCAACAATTAACAATGTAAAAAACACCACAACGTTAACGTAAATTAATTTTGTTGCGCTATTTCCTGATGAATATTTTAATTTTAAATCGTCTAAGATATTATTTGCCATTTCTTAATTCCATCTATATAAATTCTTTTTCCAATGTCTTGTTAACAAGAAACCAATCAATCCACCTCCTAAATGCGCAAAATGTGCCACATTTCCGATGTTTTGATATCCCATATAAAACTCAATTAATACCATAATTGGAATAAAATATTTTGCTTTAATCGGAACAGGGAAAAAGATTAACATTAATTTTTCATCTGGATATAATACTGCGAATGCTAACAATAAACCATATATAGCTCCAGAAGCACCAACCATTGGTGTTACATAATTTGTCAAAAGTTCTGATGCAGCTTGGTTAGTTTGAATAATTGAATTGGTATGATACCCACCTTGCATATTCAATTTTGCAGCTTCATAAATTTGACTAAAACCTATTCCTTTCGCCTGAACTGCTTCTTTTAGCTGCTCTATTTGAAAGTAATTAACTGCATTAAACAATATAAAACCGCCTAAACCAGCTAACAAATAAAGCGTCAAGAATTTCTTTGGCCCAAAGGTTTGCTCTACAACAGAGCCAAACATCCACAACGCAAACATATTAAACAATATATGTGTAAAATCTGCATGCATAAACATATGCGTCAAAATTTGCCAAAATTTGAAGTTGGGGGACTCAGGATAAAAAGCACCTAAAATCACTCTCAAATCGATTTGCCTAGTCTGCATAAAAACAAAAGTCGCTAGAAAGAACAAACCGTTTATAATAAGTAAATTCTTTGTAATCGGTGGTATAGATTGTCTCATTCGTTTATTGTAATGTTTTTTTGATATCAGCCGTATTCATCTGCACAAAAATTGGGCGTCCGTATGGCGTATAATTCGGATTTGGTAGTCTTAGCAATTCTTCGACCAAAGTTTGCATTTGTTCAGATTTTAATGAAACTCCTTTTTTAACAGCCGCATTTTTTGCTAAAATTTTTGCAAACGTATTTTCTAATTCAATTGATTCTTGGTATTCTAATTCCTCGATAAAATCCATAAAAACAGACACTACATCCTCTTGTTGCACATCAACAGGAATCGCATTAATCTGTATTGCTTCTTCATCCAACGAAATATCAAAACCAAAACTCAACAATTGATGCTCTACATTGATTAATTTCTGACGATCATTTGGCGAAAGTTCCAACTCAATCGGGAAAAGCATTTGTTGTACCAAAGCACTTCCATTATTTGAATGTATAAATTTTTCGAATAATATTTTTTGATGCGCGCGATGTTGATCGATGATTAACAATTCGCCACGATATTCAACAACCAAATATTGATTCATCCATTGAATTACTTCAAAACTATCATGAAAATCTTCAGATTCAAATAATTGATGCGCATGATTATTTTCGATTTCTAACTCAACAGCATCTTTATAAAAATCCATATTCGCACGAATATCAGACGGTTTCGGCGCTCTTGTTTGTTGATGCTCGAAAGGGTTAAAACTAGAATCAACCGTAATTTCTGGCATTTTAATTTCTGTATCTTCCGTCGCAGATGGAATAAATGCCCAGTTTGGATCTTGTTCAAAATCCAACGAAGGAATTACATTAAATTGTCCCAAAGCGTGTTTTACAGCAGCTCTAAGAATAGTAAAAATCAATGCTTCATCCTCAAATTTAATTTCTGTTTTAGTTGGATGAATGTTAATATCAATTTTTGACGGATCAATTTCTAAATACAAAAAATAAGAAGGACTATACCCCGTTGGCAACAAACTCTCAAAAGCATCTACGATTGCATTATGCAAATATCCACTACGAATAAAGCGATTATTCACAAAGAAAAATTGTTCGCCACGCGATTTTTTTGCAGCATCTGGTTTCCCCACAAAACCTTTCACTTTTACAATTTCTGTATCTTCTTCAACGGATATAATTTGTGAACTTAATTTTTTTCCAAAAATTTGAGCAATACGTTGTTTCAGATTTCCGGCTTTCAAATGATAAACCTCTGCATCATTGTGATGTAAAAAGAAACTAATGTTTTCGTGCGCCATCGAAACACGTTGAAACTCATCTTGAATATGACGAAATTCAACTTGATTTGATTTTAAGAAATTACGACGAGCAGGCACATTATAGAAAAGATTTTTTACCGAAATAGACGTTCCAGCTGGACAAACAACAGGATCTTGGTTGCGAACTTCTCCGCCTTCAATCACCAATTGCGAACCAACCTCATCCTCTTCTCGACGCGTTTTCGTTTCTACCTGTGCAACCGCAGCAATCGACGCCAAAGCCTCTCCACGAAAACCTTTTGTATGAATATTATAGATATCCTCTGTCTTTCTGATTTTTGAAGTTGCGTGACGTTCAAAAGCCATTCGAACATCTGTCACACTCATTCCCGAACCATTATCAATCACTTGAATCAAGCTTCTGCCAGCATCTTTTACAATTACCTGAATAGAAGTTGCACCAGAATCCACCGCATTTTCAATCAATTCTTTTATCACAGAAGCTGGTCGTTGTACAACTTCTCCTGCGGCAATTTGATTGGCTACATGATCTGGCAGTAATTGAATAATATCGTTCATCTTTTCGTATAAATTGATTTAATTTTGACTATTTTTTTAATCAAACTTTACAAATATACAAACAAATCTCTCTTTTGACCTTATTCTCTACAAGTGAAACTTATCAACAATTGTTGATGTTTTAAGTTTTAACTTTTGAATAATAAATTCATAATTTTCAGCAATAAAAAAGGTAGACAAATGCCTCTACCTATTTTTTTATATTTCATTGATATTGTTCTAATTCATCTTTTAAGTCCCTAGCGAATTCTTCTAAACTAACGACAAAACCAGTTTTATCTGTAGGAAAAACATTTATCAATAAATTATTTTCATCAATATAATAGAAAAGAGTTTCTTCGAAATCATCTAAAGTCAATTTCAATATTTTGCAATTTTCCCAACCATCATTTTTTGTTAATTCAGCAAATTCTTTCGCTGACCAAATTGGAAATATTTTTTTATCATTAATTATAGAAATAGCATAATTACCATCAGGAAAAATCATTATATAAGCAGTTTCCCCGTCAGCAATTTTTCGAATAAAATATTGATAACGATCAAAAGGATTTAACTTTAATATATTTTCCATTTCTTTTGGATGCATGTTAATTCTCTTTCAAAACAGCTTTCATTTCATCAAATTCTTTATCAATCTCTTGATTCGGTTTTTGAGTCAATAAAGAAACGACGTAAATTGAGATAACCGAAGAAATAAATCCTGGAATCATTTCGTACCAATCTTTATAATCGTGATTGATGTAAACCCAAGACAATACTACAATTCCACCTGTTAACATTCCTGCCAAAGCTCCTTGCCAAGAAGTTTTTTGCCAAAAAAGTGAAAAAACGATTACTGGCCCAAATGCCGATCCAAATCCTGCCCAAGCATTTCCAACTAAATTTAGAATAGAATCTTTTGGCGTTAAGGATAATAAAACTGCGATAACCGCAACAATTAAAACCGATAAACGACTTGCTGTTAATAACTGTTTCGATGTTGCTTTTTTGTTCAAAAATGCTTTATAAATATCTTCTGTTAATGAACTTGATGTTACTAATAATTGTGAAGAAATTGTACTCATTACAGCTGCTAAAATTGCTGATAATAAAAATCCTCCAACTAATGGATGAAATAAAACACGTGAAAAATAAATAAAAATCGTTTCTGCTTCTGTTTTAGACCCATCAAATTTTAACATTGTTGTTTGATCAAATTTCATTAAATATGCGATACCAACTAAACCAACTAAAAGTGCTCCACCTACTGTAAAAATCATCCATGTAATTCCAATATCTTTAGCTTTCGCTAAATCTTTCGGGTTTCCAATCGCCATAAAACGTACTAAAATATGGGGCTGACCACAATATCCTAACCCCCAAGCCATCAAGGATAATATACTAACTGTTGTTGTACCTTTAAATAAATCTAAATATTTATCGCCTTTATCATTAATCAACGAAAAGGTTTCACCAACTCCACCAATTTCAGAAATTGCTACAATCGGAACAATAACCAAAGCCAAAACCATAATCGTCCCTTGTACGAAATCAGTTAAACTTACCGCTAAAAAACCACCTAAAAAAGTGTATAATACAACTACAAAACTTGTCATCCAAAGTCCAGTCATATAATCTAATCCAAAAGCAGATTCAAATAATTTGCCTCCAGAAACCATTCCAGCAGAAGTATATAATGTAAAAAATATTAAGATTAATATTGAAGAAACAATTCTTAATAAACGCGATTTATCTTTGAAACGATTTTCAAAAAATACGGGTAGTGTAATCGAATTTTGAGCGATTTCTGTATAGATTCGTAATCGTGGTGCGACAAAAATATAGTTCAAAAAACATCCTGTTGTCAATCCAATTGCAATCCAAGCACTCGACAAACCTGTAAAATACATTGCTCCAGGAACTCCCATTAACAACCAACCACTCATATCAGCAGCACCAGCAGAAAGCGCCGTTACAGCTGCTCCCATTTTCCTTCCTCCGATCAAAAAATCTTCTGAGTTACTTGTTGATTTTCGGTAAGAATAAATCCCGATTCCAATCATCAGAGCCATATATGCACCAATAGAAATGTATTCGTAAATGTTCATGTGTTTTAATTTTTGTCGAAAATATAATTTTTCATCCACAAAAATTGTACGAACTTTAAATTTCTAAACAAGAATCATGAATTTTCAACAAAATAATCTAAAATCAGCAACAAGTCCGTATTTGAAACAATACGAAAATAATCCTGTTTGGTGGCAAAGTTGGAATGACGAAGTTTTGAATCATGCAAAAAAAGTCAACAAACCTTTGCTTATTTCAATTGGATATTCGGCTTGTCATTGGTGTCACGTGATGGAACATCAATCTTTTGAAAACGATGAAGTCGCAAAAGTGATGAATGATAATTTTGTTTGCATTAAAATTGATCGTGAAGAACGTCCTGATTTAGATGCTTTATATATGAATGTTTCGCAATTAATTCATCAATCTGGAGGTTGGCCACTCAATGTTTTTGCTTTGCCAGATGGTCGTCCTTTTTATGGCGGAACTTATTTTCCGAAAGTTCAATGGATTGAACTCTTAGAAAATATCAATCATTTATATCATCAAAATCAAGCTAAAACAATGGAATACGTCAACTCTATTGCTGATGGTTTGAATAAAATGGAGGCGATCGAATTGAAATCTTCTTCAACTTTTTCAACAAATAAAATTGATGAAACATTTGAGTTTTGGCAACAACAATTTGATGATGAATGGGGAGGTTTTAATCGTGCACCAAAATTTATGTTACCAAATGCCTGGGAAACCATTTTGCGATATGGTACACAAACAAAAAATAAAAATTGTTTGATTCAAACAAAAATAACATTGGATAGAATGGCTTTTGGTGGAATTTACGACCAACTAAAAGGTGGTTTTTCGCGCTATTCAGTTGATCCATATTGGAAAGTTCCTCATTTCGAAAAAATGCTTTACGATAATGGGCAATTACTTTCGCTTTATTCAAATGCATATAAAGTTTTTGGAGAAGAAGAATATAAAACAGTTGTAGAAGAAACAATTAATTGGTTGAAAGATGAAATGCTTTCGCCTGAAAGTGTTTTTTATTCTGCTATTGATGCTGATTCTGAAGGTGAAGAAGGAAAATATTATGTTTGGAAATCGGATGAATTGAAAACAATTTTGAAAAATGATTTTGACTTATTTCAGCAATATTACAATGTTGATGAATTTGGAGAATGGGAACATGGTAATAATATTTTAATGCGATTGACAGATGACGAAGATTTTGCTACGAAGCAGAACATTAAAACAACAGAACTTCAAACCAAAATTTCTCAATGGAAAAAAATTCTTAATCCAATTCGTGAACAGCGCATAAAACCTCATCGCGACGAAAAAGTTTTAACTTCTTGGAATGCTTTAACCATAAAAAGTTTGTGTGATGCATTTATCACTTTTGAAAATGATGAATATCTTGATTTAGCAAAAAATGCAACCAATTTTATTTTAGAAAATCAATGGAATGGTGAAATTTTGTTCAGAAATTATAAAGACAACCAAACTACAATTCCCGGATTTTTGGATGATTATGCGTTAATGATTGAAGCGTTAATCAAACTTTACGAAGTCACTTCGAAAATGCATTATTTAGAAACTACTCAAACCTTAACAGAAGAAGTTTTTAATCAATTTTATAATCACAATAATAAAATGTTTGCGTATAAATCACATTACGACACGCCTTTGGTTAATGAAACATTTGAAATTTATGACAATGTTATTTCATCTTCAAATTCGGTCATGGCAAATAATTTGTTCAAATTAGGGAAGATTCTCAATCAAGAAAAATACATTGAACAAGCAAAACAAATGTTAACCAATATCGAAGAAAAAATTCACGATTATCCAACTGGTTTTGCAAATTGGATTCAGTTGTATCTAAATTTCGCTTATCCATTCAAAGAAATTGTAATCATTGGCGAAAATGCATTAGAATTCTCGAAACAAATTCAACAATGTTATGTTCCGAATGCAATTTTTGTTGCTTCAAAAACAGAGAATTTAGAAATCACTCAAAATCGATTCATTGAAAATAAAACATCTATTCATATTTGCGAAAATTATACATGTCAATTACCCGTTTATTCGGTTGAAGAGGCTTTTAGAAATTTATCATTATGAGTAAACTAAATTGGAGTGACGAAAAACTTATTTCTCGTTTAATAAACTACAAAACTGATAAATCTCGCTGGGAAACAATTCGGATTTTAAGAAGTCGCCCAAGTCAAGATTTATTTGAAAAATGTGTAGAACTTATTAATTCCAACGATCAAAATAAGAAAATTGTTGGAATTAAAATTTTAACTCAATTAGGTATTCCTCCAAGACCTTTTTTGAAAGAAACTATCAACATATTTTTTAATCTTTTAAAATCAGAAAAAAATGTTGATGTATTATTTTCAATATTTTTTGGTATCAGTCATAATAATTCTGATTTAAACAAAGAACAAATTGATCTTATTTGTTCTTTTGAAAATACTGAAAATATTTTAATAAAGAAAAGCCTTGTTGCTGCGCTTGGATTCATAGAAGATGAAAAAACTATTGATGTTTTGATTAAATTTTCGAAAGATAAAGCGAATCACATAAGAAATTGGGCTACTTTTTATATCGGTCAAAGTGATTTTGATAATGAAAATATCAGAGAAGCATTATGGAATCGTGTAAATGACAAACACCAAGAAACAAGAATGGAAGCTATCACTGGATTAGCAAAAAGAAAAGATGATCGAATTATTGAAGTCATTAAACAAGAAATTATAAAAGATGATTTTGGCTCTTTGTTATTTGAAGCTATTTTAGCAACAGAAAACAAGGATTTCATTCCTATTTTACAACAAGAACTCGATGAATCAAAAAATATAGAAACCATAAATCCTGATTGGGTAAAAGGACTTGAAGAATGTATTGATGATTTACAAAAATTATAAAAAACCATGGAAAAAACACGTTGCGCTTGGGTAAATAAAGACCAAGATTACATCGATTATCACGATAACGAATGGGGAAAACCTGTAAAAGATGATAAAATTTTATTCGAATTTTTGATTCTCGAATCTTTTCAAGCTGGATTAAGTTGGTTTACAATTCTTAAAAAAAGAGAAAATTTTAGAAAAGCTTTTGCTGATTTTAATGTAGAGAAAGTAGCCAAATTTGATGAAACTAAAATTGATGAATTGGTACAAAATGAAGGAATTATTCGTCATCGAGGAAAAATTTCGGCAGCAATTAATAATGCAAAATTATTTATAGAAATTCAGAAAGAATTTGGTTCTTTTTCCGATTTCATCTGGAAATATGTTGATGGAAAACCAATTATCAACAATTGGGATTCGATAAAAGAAGTTCCCGCAACAACCGAAATTTCGGATCAAATTGCAAAAGATTTGAAAAAACGTGGCTTCAAATTCTTTGGTTCAACCACTATTTATGCGCATATGCAGGCGACCGGAATGGTAAATGATCATACAACAGATTGTTTTTGTAAATAACAACTCAATAAAATCATCTGAAATGTGCATCTTTGCGCAAACTTAGAAAATGAAAATCGAACTAAAACATTGGATCATCCTTGGCGTTTTGGCGCTAACTTGGGGAAGCTCGTTTATTCTCATCAAGCAAGGATTGGTCGCGTACACGCCATATCAAGTTGGAGCATTAAGACTAACAATTGCAGGAGGAATTTTGGCAATTTGGGGAATTCCAAGTCTATTTAAAATTCCGAAAAATAAATTAAAATACGTTGCATTGGCTGGTTTCTGCGGAAATTTCATTCCAATGTTTTTATTTCCAATGGCGCAAACACATGTTTCGAGTTCAATGGCTGGAATTTTAGATTCTTTAGTTCCATTATTTATTTTACTTTTTGGCGCTTTATTTTTCAATATCAAAGGAACTAAAAATCAAGTTTTGGGAGCAATAATCGGATTTATTGGAGCTGTTTTATTAATTGGAGGCGATGGTTTTTCTGGCGAAAATAGTCTTTTACATTGTTTATTAATTGTATTAGCAACCGCGCTTTATGGAATGAATAGTTTAATCTTAACACGCTATCTAAACGACGTTCCATCATTTCAATTATCCTCGGCTCTATTCACAATTTGGTTATTACCTTCAATTTTCATTTTAATTATTTCAGGATTTTTTGATGTATTTGAAGGAACAGAACAACAATTAAAAAGTTTAGGTTTTGTCGCTATTTTAGGACTTTTAGGAACAGCCTTAGCGATGATATTGTTTTACAGATTAATACAATCTACAGGTTCGATGTTTGCCTCAATGGTGACTTATTTAATGCCCGTAGTTTCTGTATTTTGGGGATTTTTAGTTGGAGAAAAAATTTCGTGGATCCATTTATTTGGGTTCGGAATGATTTTATCAGGCGTTTATTTAACACAGAAAAAAGAAAAAGAAGTTGAAGTAATTTAGATTAAACATTACTTCAACAATAACTAAAAATCTCGTAAACCAAATGGTTTACGAGATTTTTTATTTTATATATTTTTTCAAATCTTTTGCTAATTCTTTTGTAAAAGCATCCGCACCTTTGTAATTCATGTGCGTTGTGTTGTAAAAGTATTTTTGATTAAAACTAATCGAATCAGTCGAATAATCTAATAACAGAAGATGATGCTTTTGTAATGTTGTTTGATAACGATTAATCACTTCTTCTCGATTCAACATATAATCTTGACCTTTATAAAATTCGGGTGCAATTGTAAAAATTAACTGAATATTTTCTTGTTCACATTTTGCAATTAATTCTTCTAACAAAGCATAATCTGAAAAGTCAAAATCAGAGTTTTTCTTTTTCATTTTTTCCCAATCAACATTCCATTTTCGGTTATATGATTTGAAACCATCATCACGAAAGAGTCCGTCTTTATGCAGTTTTTCTTTCTTCGCCCTTGCAATTTGATCTTTCCAATACGTTTGATCTCTATAACGATAAAGCGGCACAATAAAATCAACCAACTTTGTATCTTTATAATCTTTTAATGCACCATACAATTTAAAATTCCACAACATAAATGGCGCATATTGATTTGGTTGAAAAACTTCATCAATGTGTGAAAACGAAAACGTATCTAAATTCCAAACAACAATTTTCGGTTTTGGATTATGATTTAAATACAAATTGAAACGATACAATTGCATTTTAAATTTACTTCCGTTTAATCCAAAATTATGCGTTGTCAGTTTTAAATCTTGTTCTAAAATATTCGGATTAATTTGAATAAACGCCCTCGAAGAACCAAAAATAGCCAATTCAACATTCGTCGTTTTTCCTTCTCTTATTTGATTCCATTCTTGCACTTCTCCGCTAAACAAAGCCATTTTTTTGAGTTGATTCGAATAATAAACATCAACCAAAACCAATGCAATGAAAGCTGAAAATAGCGTTATGAAAAAGTATTTTAGAAATTTCATTTTCTCAACATTTCGATATGCGGAATATCGTCTTCTAAATATTCTTCCGAAACTTGCTCGAAGCCAAACGAAGAATAAAATTCTTTCAAATAAGATTGAGCAGAAATTCGGATTGAAGACGTTTTAAATTGATTTTCAATGATTTGAACCGAATTTTTCATCAATTGTTTCCCTAATCCATAACGACGAAACTTTTGATTCGAAATTACACGACCAATTGAAGGTTCGTTTTCGTATGAAGTTCCTTTCGGAACAATTCGAGAATACGCTGCAACCTCATCGCCAATCGTTGCCCAAAGATGTCCACAAACCAAATCCTTATCATCGCAATCTTGGTAAATACAATTTTGTTCAATCACAAAAACTTCGTTACGCAATTGCACTATTTTATATAGCTCTTTCGATGTTAAATCGTCAAAAGATTTATAATGCCAAATAACCTTTTCCATCTATTAATCTAATTTTGAATATTTTGCAATAATATTTTCGAACATTTTTTGAGGTAAAATATTTTTCAAGATTACCGAAAATTTCTGCATCGATTTTCCAATATAATAATGTGGTTTCAAATTCTTCTGAGCCAAAATATTTTCAATAATCGGAATCAAATCTTCTGTTGGCGTACCATCTTGCACTTCGTGATCGATATCAGCAACCATTGCATCATATCTTTTTTGATAAAATTTTGACACAAAAGTTTTCACACGACCTTCTGCAATATTGGTTTTGATATCTCCAAAATTCAACGTAGCAATTTCTACTCCTGTGTGACGATTTTCCAAACGAGCCGATTCAATCAAACGATCAATCATCGCCTTCGAAGCCGAATAATATCCTCTAAAAGGCAAACCATTGTTACTCGCAATCGACGAAACATTCAGGATATAACCGTTTTTTTGCGCGCGCATTGTAGGCAAAACTTCTTGCATTGTATAAATTGGACCATAGACGTTAACCTCCAATAATTTCTCGATATCAGCTTTCGAAGCATCTTCCACAGCGCCTAACATTCCAATTCCGGCATTGTTAATCAACACATCAATTTGGTTATTTGTTTCCGAAAAAATCTGCTGAAAACTACGTTTTACATTTTCTTTATCCGAAACATCTGTCGCAATATGTTTAAATTTTTCTTGACCTTTAGCTGTTCTTGATAAACCATAAACTTGATGTCCTTTATCGTGAAAATAATTTGCCAAAGTCAATCCTACCCCCGAAGAAGAACCTGTAATTACAATAACTTTTGATTGCATGATTCGATTAATTTAAACGCAAAACTACGTAATATCAGACAAATATTGGTAGATAAATAATTTTTTGAATGGTTACTAGAAGATTCTCTAAATTTGTGCGTTAATTATCAAAAGATTTCAATTGAATCCAAAAACTAAAAAATATATTATAACAGGAATTAAATTAACGATTAGTATTGCGTTAATCTATTATATCTTCTTTGTTAAACTACATATTTTTGATATTTTCAGTCATTACAAAAATGCGAATTGGGCGTATATTTTTATTGCTGTTATCCTTTATGTACTTTCGCAAGCATTGTCTGTTTTTCGTTTAGACTATTATTTTCGGGACATCAATCTTGATTTATCATATAAATCAAATGCACGTTTGTATTTTTTAGGAATGTTTTACAATACCTTTGTTCCAGGTGGAATTGGTGGAGATGCATACAAAGTTTATGTGTTGAATAAAAACTATAAAATCAGTCTAAAAGAAATTTCGCAAGCGGTTTTTCTTGACAAAATTATTGGACTTTGCGCAATGTTGTTAATCATCATTTTTCTAATATTTTTCTCAAATTTGACAGATTACCCTTGGATACAATATGGTTCTTTAATCTTTTCATTGGTTGGTTTTGTAGCTGTTCCATTTATTTTAGGAATCATTTTCCCTATTCATAAAAGAACTTTTTACAACTCGATGATTTATTCGATTGTATTACAATTGATACAAGTTGGTATGTTGTATTTTGTTTTGGAAGGATTGAATATTCATCCAGACAATTTCAGTATATATTTATTGATCTTTTTAGTATCAGGAATTTTATCGATTATCTCATTTAGTGGATTTGGAATAAGAGAAGCAGTGTTTATGTATGCTGCACATCGATTCAATTTTGATGAAACTTTAGCTACAAGTGCTGCATTTATTTTCTCTATCATCACCATTTCGATCTCATTTATTGGGATTATTTACCTATTTAAAGGCGTTAAAATTGAAGAAAAAAAGAAAAAGACGAATATTTCTTTTTAAAATCTAAAAAATTATTTCTTTGAAATGAAAAGAGTTAACTCCTAACATTAAATTTTATTTAATTTTTTTCATTTTAACTATTTGGATTATTCAAAAACAGCCCTATATTTGCAATCCAATTACGAAGGTCTCTTAGCTCAGTTGG
>NZ_DCOI01000018.1:17695-222782 GCF_002322895.1 Empedobacter sp. UBA1574
TCGAATCCAGTAGGGACCACAACAGAACTTCTTTCAAGAAATTGAAAGGAGTTTTTTATTTATTATTTTTTGTAATTTTATATAAATCAATTCTTATGAAAATTACAAAACTAGTATTACCATTATTTCTTTTACTTTCATGTTTCACTTTCTCCCAACAAAAAAGAAAACAACTTTACCTCCACCTAAAATAAAGAAAGTTCCACCTTTACCAGCTCCTCCAAAAGCTAAATTATACGAGCCAACTTTTGACAACGAATACTTTATTTGGAAACTAGAAAAAGACACGTTATTACCTGCTGAATCCCCTTATGAAATAGTTTTACAAGTCAATGATTACTCAGCTTTTATGAGAATAAATAGTTACCCAGAAGAAACTGAATATAAATCAAAAGTAGTATCCATTAAAAATGGTGATATTATCTCTAGAACAATATTAATGCAGGCTAATAATTATGACGTTGAAATAAAAAATAATATTCTAGAACTGAAAAATCGGAAAACGAATGAAGTTGTAAAGTTTAAAATTATAAAAAAGAGTGGAAAAATTATACAGTTACAAGATCTTAACTCTAAATTAATCTTTACAAAAGATGATAAATACGAATATTACGCTCCGCCTTCTTTGTAACTATAAAAAACTCCGATAACAAACTTCCTTCATTTAACTTGTTCTGAATTGATTAATAGTTGATTTTTCATTTCTTCATTAATATTAAAGATTGTTTTGTAGACCAAAAGGATTATATTACGATTAAATCATTCGTATTATTTTGCTTTATTGCTACGAATATTTCTAAAATATCATTTTGAATATCAATAGAACCTTTATTAACGATTGAAATTATATCGTCTAAAGAAATACTTTTATTTATAAAACTCTCGTCATAAGAACAGCTTTTGACATGATAGATTGCAACATATTTAGATAAATCATTCATGTCACAACTTTCAGTCAAAAGATTAAACCAACTATTCATCAAAATCAATTCTTGTACAAATAAATATAATAAAAAATCCCTCAGCGCTTGAACTGAGGGATTATCTTTTTAAAATCTTAATCTTACACCATTTTCGGTTGTAAAGGCTTTTTTACGGAAAAGGAACAAAGTAAGTCCTCCAATAAAAATAGCCGAATCTGCGATATTAAATACAGGCTGAAAGAACTTATAATGTTGTCCGCCTATAATTGGAATCCAAGAAGGCCAATCGAACTCCACAATTGGGAAATAAAGCATATCTACGACACAGCCTGTAAACCAACCAGAATAACCAGCAAAGTTTGCTTGTGCAACACCTTGATATCCTACCCAATCCTGAAACACTTCATTGTAAGTAGTTCCTTTATCGAAAATAACTCCATAAAAAATTCCATCAAGTACATTCCCTATTGCACCTGCCAAAACAAGCGCAATCGGAATGATAAAGAAGTTATTATTTAGTTTTTTCGACCATGCATTAATATAGTAGATAATCATTCCGATTAAAGCTATTCGTAAAAGTGATAAAACTATTTTTCCTGTTTCTCCTCCGAAATGCATTCCATATGCCATTCCAGGATTTTCTACAAATGCTATTTTAAACCAACCCAAAACATCTACGTCTTCACCTAAAAAAAAGTGTGTTTTTACGTAAAATTTTGAAATTTGGTCAATGATTAAAACCAAAATGGTAATGAGTACTACTTTTTTCAAAATACTTGATTAACGTTGCATATTTTTAGCTTCGATGCTTAATGTTGCATGCGGAACTAATTTCAAACGATCTTTATTAATTAATTTTCCTGTTACACGGCAAATACCGTATGTTTTGTTCGAAATACGTAACAATGCATTTTTCAAATCACGGATAAATTTATCTTGTCGTGCTGCTAATTGTGCATTTTGTTCTTTCGACATGGTTTCAGAACCTTCTTCAAACGCCTTGAACGTTGGAGACGTATCGTCAGTACCATTGTTACTATCGTTCGTGTAAGCTTCTTTCAATAATTCGTAATCTTTTATCGCTTGATCTAATTTGTCTTGAATTATTGCTCTAAATTCTTCCAACTCTGCATCAGAGTACCTTACTTTTTCATCTGTTGTTGCCATACGCTTACAGTTTTGTAATCGCAATTTGCGTCATCAATCCATTAATTTCAACCTCTGCCCCATTTGCAACTAGGTCTTGTAAAACAAGATCTTCGGCTAATGTCTCAGAACAAATGTAATCTTTGTTTTGCTCGACTGCATTTACGATTGATTCATCATTTTTTAAGTTAAGTATAATTTTGTCGGTTACTTCTAGTCCGGTTTCTTTACGTAGATTCTGAATTCTATTTACCAATTCACGTGCAACACCTTCATTAATTAACTCTTCTGTCAATTGTAAATCAAGTGCTACTGTCAATGTAGAATTAGAAGCTACAGTCCATCCTGGGATGTCTTTTGTAGCGATTTCAAAATCTTCTAAATCTAAAGTTAATGTTTTGTTGTCAATTAACAAATCTATTTTACCTGATTGCTCTAATTTAACAATTTCTTCATTCGTCAATTCTGCTGTAGCAGCCGAAATAGCTTTCATTTCTTTACCATATTTTGGACCTAAAGTCTTGAAATTAGGTTTAATAGATTTTACTAAAAGATTTGATGCTTCTTCGTTTGTTAAAAGTTGAATTTCTTTAACGTTAACTTCTTGTTTCAATAATTCTGATACAGCTTCCAAATTAGCTTTCATCGTATCATTCAATACAGGAATCATTACTTTTTGTAATGGCTGACGTACTTTGTTATCACTCAATTTACGAAGTGATAAAATCATACTTGTAGCCGTTTGTGCTAAATGTGTTTGTTCTTCTAATTCTGCTTTAATTAAAGATTCCTCTACAAGTGGAAAATCTGCTAAATGCACAGATTCTGCAGGATTTTTACCTGTAGCTGCATTCAAATCTTTGTACAAACGATCCATGAAGAATGGTGCAATTGGAGAACCTAAAATTGAAACCGTTTCTAAAACTTTGTACAATGTTTGGTAAGCTGCAATTTTATCTTTCGAATAATCACCTCTCCAGAAACGTCTTCTTGATAAACGTACGTGCCAGTTTGATAAATTATCTATCACAAATTCTTGAATAGCACGAGCCGCTTTTGTTGGTTCATAATCTGTTAAAAAGGCATCAACTTTTTTCGTTAATGTATTCAATTCAGAAATAATCCATTGATCTAATTCAGCTCTTTCATTTACAGGAATTTCTTCTTCTTCAAATGTAAATCCGTCCACATTCGCGTATAATGCGAAGAATGAATAGGTATTATATAATGTTCCGAAGAATTTACGACGAACTTCGTCAACTCCAGCAATATCAAATTTTAAGTTTTCCCAAGGTTGCGCATTTGCAATCATGTACCAACGTGTTGCATCAGGACCATAAGTTGCCAATGTATCGAATGGATCGACAGCATTCCCCAAACGTTTTGACATTTTTTGACCATTTTTGTCTAATACCAATCCGTTTGACATTACATTTTTATATGCTTTCGAATCAAAAACTAATGTTCCGATTGCATGCAATGTATAGAACCAACCACGTGTTTGATCGACTCCTTCTGCAATAAAATCAGCTGGATACATTGTTCCATTATCAATCAATTCTTTATTTTCGAATGGATAGTGAACTTGCGCATAAGGCATTGCTCCAGAATCAAACCAAACGTCAATCAAATCCGCTTCGCGTTTCATTGGTTTTCCTGATTCAGAAACTAATGTAATTTCATCTACTACATTTTTGTGTAAGTCGATTAAATCATAGTTTTCTTCTGTCATATTTCCAACTTCGAAATTTTGGAAAGGATTAGAAGTCATTACGCCTGCCGCAATTGATTTTTCAATTTCAGCAACTAATTCTTCTACGGAACCAATTACTGTAACTTCATCCCCTTCTTCAGTTCTCCATATTGGCAATGGAATTCCCCAATAACGAGAACGAGATAAGTTCCAATCATTCGCATTTTCTAACCAGTTTCCGAAACGTCCTTCTCCAGTCGCTTTAGGTTTCCAATTGATTTCTTTGTTCAATTCAACCATACGATCTTTTACATCCGTCACTTTGATGAACCAAGAATCTAATGGATAATATAAAATAGGTTTGTCTGTTCTCCAACAATGTGGGTAACTGTGTTTATATTTCTCTACTTTGAAGGCCTTGTTTTGCTCTTTTAATAAAATCGCGATTTCTACATCAACCGATTTTTCAGGAGCAGTTCCATCATCGTAATATTCATTTTTTACATATTTACCTCCATAACCTTCTGGTAAATCAGCCACAAAACGACCTTGTAAATCTACTAAAGGAACAGCATTTCCATGCGTATCTAATACCAACATTGGTGGAACACCAGCTTCTTTTGCAACACGCGCATCATCCGCACCAAAAGTAGGCGCAGTATGTACGATACCTGTACCATCTTCTGTTGTTACGAAATCTCCAGGAATTACTTGGAAAGCATTCTCTGCATTTTCGTAAGGCAACGCCCAAGGTAATAGTTGCTCATAACGAGTTCCAACAAAATCAGCACCTTTGTATTCTCCTACAATTCTATAAGGAATTGTCTTATTTCCTGCCGCATAAACTTTAAAATCTTCTTCTGTTTCTGCTAAGAAATATGGTTTACCGAATTGTTTAGCAACCAATGGTTTTCCTAAAATTACGCGAATTGGCTCGAATGTATATTGATTGAATGTTTCAACTACAACATAATCGATATCTGGACCAACTGTTAACGCTGTATTTGATGGCAACGTCCAAGGTGTTGTTGTCCAAGCTAAGAAATACACATCTCCATCAAAATCATTGAATAAATCTGTAGAATCTTTGTTTACTTTAAATTGAGCAACAATCGTTGTATCTGTAACATCTTGATAAGTTCCTGGTTGATTTAACTCGTGTGAAGATAAACCTGTACCAGCTTTAGGAGAATATGGTTGAATTGTATAACCTTTGTACAACAAATCTTTGTTATAAATTTGCTTCAACAACCACCAAACAGACTCCATATATTTTGGTTTATACGTGATATATGGATCTTCCATATCCACCCAATAACCCATTTTTTCAGTCAAATCATTCCACAAATCTGTGTAACGCATTACTGTACGTTTACACGCTTCGTTATATTCTTCAATTGAAATTTTAGTTCCAATATCTTCTTTGGTAATTCCTAATTCTTTCTCAGTTCCCAATTCTACTGGTAAACCATGCGTATCCCAACCCGCTTTACGAAAAACTTGTTTTCCTTTCAAGGTTTGGTAACGACAAAATATATCTTTGATAGAACGTGCTAAAACGTGGTGAATCCCTGGCTTTCCGTTTGCAGAAGGAGGACCTTCATAGAACACAAAAGATGGATTTCCATCACGCGTAGAAATACTTTTTTCGAAAACATTATTTTGTTTCCATTCTTCTAACGTTTCTTTTGAGACTTGTACCAAGTCTAAGTGCTTATATTCTCTAAACTTTTTTGCCATCGAATTCTTTCTTATTTCTTCTAAATCAAGGAGTGCGAATATAAGAAATTTTTACATATTTTTATTGTTATAGAAACGAAAATCATATTAATAATTGCTTAAATTTATACCAATATTATAGATTTAACAATTCTTGAATAAAAATCAGATGATTTCAGATTTAATTCAGGATTAAACAAATAATTAACAACAATTTTTAAAGATATTTTTTCGATGAAAAAAGGCTTCAAATATTACTCAATTCTATTTCTAATTTTGCTTTTTGCAAGTTGTTCCAAAAACGAAGATTATACGGTTTTGATTCCTACAGATGTAGATTTTGTTGCGTTGATAAATCCAAAATCAATTGCAGAAAAAGGTAATTTTCAGAAATTAGAACAATATAAAATTTATCAATTAGCCGAAGGCGAACTTAAAAATCAAGATCCAACTTTTGATCAATTATTAAATGATATCAAAAACAATCCGACTTCAGCAGGCATAGATATTATCAGCCCTATTTACATTTTTGGACAAAAAATTAATGAAAAAAATATGGTTGCGTTGATTACAAATATGCGTGACAAAGATCAATTTGAAAAACATTTATCAACCATTTACAAAGGTTTATACAAAAAAGATATTTCGTTTGAAAAGAAAGATGGTTTTACAACAATTTCTGGATTCAATAAACCGTTTATGGCTTGGAACAAATCTCAATTTTTATTGATTGTTTCTGAATTTGGTGTTGGAGAAAAAGCGATTCAAGATTATTTCGCGAAAATTATCAACGACAAACATTCACTTGCGAAAGAAAATAACAGCTTTGGAGATTTTGTTAAAAACTCGCAGGATATCAACATTTGGTACACTGGAAATTTCTTGAAAAACTTCTCGAAACATGAAAGTTCTGAAAAGAAAAACCTTGATTTCACAAAAAGTTCTTGGGTCAATTTTATTTCATTTACTTCGGACGGAATTAGTTTTACACAGAAATTTCATCCAGATGCGATTACAAAAGTTAAATTACAAAAACATCCGATGTGGAAATCAAAAATCAATACTGATTTTTTCAAGTATTTTCCTGCGCAAAGTTACATGAACATTGGACTTGGAATTTATCCTGCCAACACGCGTTATGTGTTCGAAAATCAGAATTTCTTGACTACTTTTTTAGAACAATATGAAATTGATTTGAACAAATTAGAACAAAGTTTTGAAGGCGAAGCTTTGTTTAGTGTATATGATTTTGAGATCGGAAAAGCATTTAATCCAAATGACTTTTTTGGGAAGAAAGAAGCTTTTATCAAGCAAGTTGTTTATCCTCAATTTGTTTTGGGAGGAAAAATGAAAAACGATCTTTTCTTCAACGAATTTATTAAATCTCATCAAGAAAATATTCAGAAAATTGGACCTTATTACATGTTACCAATTTCGACAAATATGAAGATTTATATGACATACAAAAACAATTTGATGTACATCACAAATAATCAATCGATTATGAATCAATATTTGAACAAAATGGTAAGTTCTTCAAATTTTGTCACAACAGGATACGCTACAAACGCTTCAAATCCAATGTTTGGTTACGTGAATCTAAATTTTGATCAATATCCAAAAGAAGTTCAAAAATATATTTATCAACAAATTCCGTTCGGAAACACGAAAGAAATGCAAACGGTTTTATCTTATTTTGATCACATCGATTACCGCGTTTCGAATGAATACACAAAAACAGGAAAAATACATATGAAAAAGACGGATAAAAATAGTTTGGAAGTGATTTTCTTACTTTTGGACCAAGCTTATTCACTATTTTTCAATCAAGCTGCACAACAAAATGGAAATTAAAATCAGTCAACTTGTTCCGCATCCTTTGAAAGAATTTGGGTTCGAACAATCTGAAATTTGGAAAAATACATACACTTTTTCAAGCGGAAATATTTATCAAATCGTTGCACATTCTGGTGTTGGAAAATCGACGTTGATTAATATTTTGTACGGTGATAGAAAAGATTATGACGGAGAAGTTTTGTTTGATGGACAAAATATTAAGAATTATTCTTTGAATGATTGGACAAAAATTAGACGCGAAAAAATTGCGTATGTTTTTCAAGGTTTGCATTTGTTTGAAGAATTAACTTTGATGGAAAATATCCAATTAAAAAATGTATTAACACATCATCAATCCGAAAATCAAATTATTGAATGGATTGAAAAAGTTGGTTTAAAAAGTCATTTACATCAAAAAGCGATTCATCTTTCTTATGGTCAACGTCAACGAATTGCTGTGATTCGCGCACTTTGTCAACCATTTGATTTTCTACTTTTGGACGAACCTTTTAGTCATTTAGATGAAGTGAATCAACAACTTTTGACTGATTTAGTTACCAAAGAAGCTGCAAAAAATAACGCTGGAATCATCTTTACAAGCTTACACGAAATTCACGATAAACGCCTTTCAAATGTCATTCAACTCTAAAAATTTAATTGAAAAATTGGTTCGTAAAAACCTAAGTTTCTTGCGAATTACAACCTTTTGTTTTTTCTCTATTATCGGATTTTTCATCTTGATTTTGGCTGGAACAATTTATTTGGATTATGCCAAAAATTTTGGAGAAGATAGTTCAGTTTGGAAAGCAAATTATGTGGTCTTAAACAAAAAAATATCGTCTTTACAAACGTTGACTGGAGAAAAACCAAGTTTTAGTGAAAATGAAATTAACGATTTGAAATCGCAAAATTTTGTAGCAAAAGTCGGAACATTCAAAAGCAGTCAATTTCCTGTGAAATTACAAGTTGGTGGAGTTGCTGGAATTCGTGGTTTTTCGACTGATTTATTTTTTGAATCTGTTCCAGAAGACTTTATTGATGTAAAAGAATCTGATTGGAAATGGAAAGAAGGACAAGATTTTATTCCGATTATTATTCCGAAAAGTTATTTGAATTTATACAATTTTGGTTTTGCAACAAGTCAAGGTTTACCACAAGTTTCGGAAGGATTATTTACTAAAATTCCTTTTCAATTGATTTTAGGAAAAGGAGAAAATCAGAAAGTATATCAAGCAAGAATTGTCGATTTTACGACTAAAATTAATACCATTTTAGTTCCCGAAAACTTTTTGGAGTGGGCAAATCAAACGTATGCGCCTCAAAAAAATACAGAACCTTCACGAATTGTTGTTGAAACAAAATCTCGAGGAGATGAAAATGCTTCGACTTATTTTGAGCAACAAAATTATGATATCAACAAAGATGAATTGAAAAATAATGAATTGACATATTATCTAAAATTAGCTTTTTCGTTGGTTTTATTTATTGGTTTAATCATTGTTTTTGCAGCTATTTGGTTGATGATTATCAATTTTCAATTGATGATTGAAAAGAATAAACAAAAAACGAAAGATTTATTTTTGATAGGTTACAACATCAATCAATTGGCTCGTCCGTATCTTAAATTTTCGATGATTTTTATGTTAATCAGTTATATTATTTCGATTCCATTGGTTTATTGCGTCTTGAATATCATCAAAGAAAAAGTCGGAAAATTTATGGCAACAGAAACTTCTCACATTTGGGAAGTGTTCAGTTTTGGATTAATCGTCGTGATCATTTTATTCATCATTAATAAAATAATTTTGACACAATCCATCAAAAAAATTGCTTTGAAAGATTAATACTAAATTTTATAAAAACACAAAAAAGGATTCTGAAAATTTTCAGAATCCTTTTGTTTATGCTTAATATTCTCGATTAGAACGAATATCCAACTCCTACAGAAAACGAATGATTTTTTACATCTCCAACTTCTACATTGTTATTGTTTTTATTATCTCCTATTTTAGTTAATCCCATATAATATCTCGCTCCAACATTGATATTGTCTGTTACATTATATCCCAAACCGAAGTTAACACCAAAGTCAAAGTTTTTTACATCATCTTTT
Source organism: Empedobacter sp. UBA1574 (assembly GCF_002322895.1). Classification (NCBI taxonomy): domain Bacteria; kingdom Pseudomonadati; phylum Bacteroidota; class Flavobacteriia; order Flavobacteriales; family Weeksellaceae; genus Empedobacter; species Empedobacter sp. UBA1574. Next base: position 27,126 of record NZ_DCOI01000018.1, read on the forward strand.
ACATCAAACTTTTGTTCTGTTGTGTAAACGGTATTATTCGCATATGTACTTGTAGATTGTTTGTTGCTCGCATACAGATTAAATCCAAATTGAGGTCCAGCCTCTATATTAAAACGAGATGCAGCAGGATAGTATTTGAACATGATTGGAACTTGAATATAATCTAAAGTCGTTTTGTTTTTACTTTTTACAGTTGTATTTCCTACTTCCATTACTTCGTCTTTGTACTTCCCTCCCATTCTTGTAAAATTTACCTCTGGTTGAACTGCAAACTGTTCTGTAAGTGGAAAATGTCCATAAAGACCTGCGCTAAAACCTACTTTATAATCATTATCATTTACATCTTTTCCGTTAAAAGAAGACATATTTACACTTGATTTAATACCAAATTGTGACGATGTTGTTTTTTCTTGTGCGCTCAAACTTACAACTCCTAACATTGCAGCAGCAATAAAAAATATTTTTTTCATCTTTTAAATTTTATAGTTCTAATTATGATGTATGCATAATTTCAAGTCTTGTGCCAAATAATGTTAAAAAGTAGTACTACAAATATTAATTAACTCATTTTAAATATATTAATCATTTAATTTTAACATTCTTAAAAGCATATTAATAAAAAAAAGCTACATCTTTCGATATAGCTTTTATAAATTATACGTTATTTTCTATTTAGAATTTATAAGCGAAACCAACTGCTACTGCACTTGAAGCAGCATCAACATTACCTAAATATGTTTCTCTTTTAGATTCTAAACCTTTGTAAGCAGCATAGACATCAAAATTAGCACCTGAATAACCTACTTTTGGTTGGTAATATAATCCTCCTTTCCAGTCGTCACCAGTTGCAAAAGCATAACCTAAATCTGCTCCTAAGAAAAAGTTTTGAGCAACATCAAATTTAGCAGAAGCCGCTAATGGAATAAATCCATAATCCTCTCCTCCTAATAAATCTTTATAATCACTATCTGCAATAAAGTGATCATATCCTGTTGCAACCCCTAATCTTACATTAGAAGCTACTGGATGTAAGTAAGCTAAATCAACACCAAGATTGAAAGAAGAATAATCTGCCGCATCACCTACTGGAATACCAATATGAACACCTCCTTCTATACCTGTTGTTTGCGCTGAAACTCCTACCATACCTGCTACTGCGAAAGCAGCTGTTAATAATACTTTTTTCATTTTTATAATGTTTTAAAATATTTACAATTTTGTTAAACTTATTTGCATAATTTCAATTTATGTGCCAAAGTTAAAAACTAGATAATGATAAAAAATACTAAAATTAACAATAACCTAATATTCAGAACTTTATTTCACAAAAAAAGCTCCAAAATAATTTTTGGAGCTTTTCTGTGTTTATTGATTTGACTTATTGTCCGACCATTTTGTATAAAATATTCTGTTGTTGTTTCGCATAATTGGTATCAATTTCTGCAGCTACACCAATCATTTCGTCTAAATAATTAAACTGATTCATGATTTTTGCTTGATCAGCTGCGTCAACTTTTCCATCTGCCACAACTTCTTTATATAAGGTTTCGAATTTCTTCAATACAGGATTATAAGCAGATTCAAAAACTTTCAATGCTTTTTCTTTATCACCTCTTTCACCTAAAGCGGAAGCTTCGTTGTAGATTGACATCATCAAATCATTTTTAGCCGCGGCTAAATCTGAACCAATTGAATATCCTTTCCCTGAAGGCAACGACTCAAAGAAAGCTATTTTCGCATTTGCTTCTTTACGAACATGTGCAAACAATTCTTGCGCTTTTTTATCCTCTCCAGCTTTCAAATAAATTCCGGCAATTCTACTTACTCCATAACCAATGTCGTATTTCGCTAAAGCAGGAATTTCTAACATCACTTTGTCTAAAACTGCAATCGCTTCTTTTTTGCGTCCAGCATTCAATAAATCATCCGCCAAACGAACTGCAGTATTTCTATAAGAAGATGTATAGTTACGCTCTGTCAAACTAAATGACGCATCAGGATTATTGTATCCAGACCATTTGTAAGAATTGAATGTTCTTAACAACATATCATTATCAGAAGCTCCAATAATTCCTCCTTTACCAAAAGGGGTATAAATTGGAACTAATTTATAACTCATCCCTGCATTCAATAAATAATCATTCATGTAGAATGTATTTTCTGGATCAGAAATTCCTCCACCACTAAAGTAAATAGGACGATCCCAATTGTATTTCGCCATCATTGACAACAACAATAAATTGTTTTTGAACAAACTTGACGCTTTGATATTAATTGTGATTGAATCAACCATTTTATCGGCATCTTTTGCACTTACAATTCCATATTTTAGCGCGTTTGCTTTATTTACAGGAACAACAATTTTAGAAACAGGTAAATAATTTGCTCCACCAATTGGATAACCAAAATAATCTGCTAAAGCTTGTTTCTCTGGTGATTTATTATCTAAAATAAAATCCATTGCTTCTTTAGCAGTCATACTATCTGTTGTGATATATTTTTGCAATGGTTTTAAACTTTTATAAACTGACATCACTTGGTTTGGATCAATTTCAGGATCAGATAAATATTGACCAACTTGCTCGATTGGCATTTGACTTAACGTTTCTAATGTTTGATTAGACCCTGGTTTAATGAAACCATTTATTTGATCAAAAATATTTTTAATTGAACCTCCAACAACAATAATTTGATCGTTAGTTCCAGATTGATAATCTTTCGGTTTCAAATCACTTGGAAGTGGTGCTGCATTGTACGTTCTGCGTAATAATTGCTCTAAATTCCATGGAGAAGCTGCCAATGTTAAATTCGCAATTTTTACATCATCACGGAAATTTTCGGTTTCTTGTAATCCCCAAAGCGGATAAGTATCATTGTCACCATAGACAAAAAGAATGGCGTTTTTATCGAGCGGATTCAGATAATTGTACGCCAAAGAATAAGCTACAGAACGCTCTGAACGATCGTGATCGTCCCAGTTTTGAGCACCCATTAAAATTGGAATACCAGCTAAAATTACAATCGTTCCAATTGCTAAAGACGGTTTCAATTCTTTCTTCATCAATTTTTGAAGTAATAAATAAACTCCTTGCACACCCAATCCTGCCCAAATCGCAAATGCATAGAAACAGCTTACTAATGCATAATCACGTTCACGAGGCTCGAAAGGTTTTACAGATGTATAAAAGATGATTCCGACACTTGTTAAAATAAACAATGACAACAATGACCACCAGTTGACAAAGTTTCTGTTTAATTGTGTAAATAATCCGATTAAACCTAAGAATAATGGTAACATGAAATACACATTCGTTCCATCATTTCTATATTCATCTGGTAATTTTGATTGATCACCTAAACGTGGATTATCAATAAATGGAATTCCTGAAATCCAGTTACCTTTTGTAATCTCGAAATTACCTTCTAAATCATTTTGACGACCAGAGAAATTCCACATAAAGTAACGGATAAACATATAGTTGATTTGGTAATCAATAAAGTAATTAAATTGTTCACCAAATGTAGGTGGTTCGATATCTAAAATCTCACCATATTTCTTAAGTTCTGCAACTTTTAATTGTCTGTTTTGACGTTTCTCTACTAATTGCGCGTACATTTGTTGCGCTTCTTTATCCCCTGCATATTGTGCATTCAAAGAGAATTTTGGAAAAGCATAAACTGCTGCATAATTCTCCATCACACCTGGGTCTGGACTGAACATTTTAGGGAAAAACTTCACATATTTATCTTCATATGTATAATCTAAACGATCCGAAACTTTCAAATATTTTCCTGTACGTTTATCCTTAATATATTCAGAACTACGAACTGTACTTTCTGGTGCTCCGTTAGTATCACGCTTGATTCCGTCACTTGCAATATGAGCCGTAAAAACTGGTCCGTACATCACAGGCCAAGAACCATATTGTTCACGATTAAAATAATCTAAAACACCCAAAGCTGTATCAGGATCATTCAAATTCATGTGAGGATTTGCGTTTGCACGAATCGGAATAACTAACCAACATGAGAAACCAATCAACATAAAAATCACACACCACGAAATTGTATTCAATAATGCTGAACCATATTTCTGAGTTAATTTAATCGCAAAATAGAAAACTGCAATTAAAATAATAGTGGCGATAATTGTTCCTGAATTAAAAGGCATTCCCAAATTATTTACTACATAAATCTCTGTTCTTCCAAAGAATGTCATCACAACTGGGAAAATTATTTTGAATACAAAAGCTAAGATAATCAACGTAATTACATTTGTGATTAAGAAACTTTTGATTGTAAATCTATATTTTCGAGCATAATATACAAAACAAACTGCTGGAATTGCTAGCATTGCCATTAAGTGAACACCAATCGATAAACCAATTACCAACGAAATAATTACTAACCATTTGTTTCCTCTAGGTGTATCTGCTACTTGATCCCATCTTGTAATCAGCCAAAATAATAGCGCAGTAAAGAAAGATGCCATTGCATAAACTTCTCCTTCTACCGCAGAAAACCAGAATGTGTCGCTAAACATAAAAATTGCAGCTCCAACTAATCCACTTCCTAATGTTATAATTTTTTGAGAAGCATTTAGTTCAATCGCATCAACATTCATTGGTTCTTGCGTTTTTGCAAACATTTTTCGAGCAAAATATGTAATTGTCCAAAACAAAAACATAATTGTTCCTGCACTATACAAGGCAGATGTACTGTTGATTAATATGGCGTATTTGCTTCCGTCACCAAAAGCTAAACCAGACCAAACTGCTCCCATTATTTGGAACAAAGCTGCCCCTGGTGCATGCGTAATTCCCAATTTTGCTGATGATACAATGTACTCACCACAATCCCACAAACTCAGGTAACGCTCCATCGACGCCAAATACAATATTGTCGCTATCAAGAACATCGCAACACCCAAGATGTTGTTCCACTTTTTGAAATTTATATCCATTTTGTTTTAATAAACTATCTTGCGAAAATAAGATAAAAAATTGATATAGCTTAGGATTGAAATGATTAAATTCTGATTAGAATCTCATCTAAACAATATAGATTTATCGAATATTTTAAAATTAATTTTAAAGTTTCTAATCGATTCATTTACATATTAACAAAACATCAAATCCTACAAAATAAAGATACATTTTATCAAATAGTTTTGATTCTAAACTTTTTTCATCTAAATTTGCAATGCAAAAAGCAATGCCTTTAACAGACAAAATTCTACAAACGGGCTTCACTTTTGACGATGTGTTATTAGTGCCAGCCTACTCAGAGATATTACCGAACCAAGTATCTCTACAAACAAGATTCACAGACAATATCACACTTAACATTCCGATAGTTTCTGCTGCGATGGATACTGTATCCGAAGCAAGATTAGCAATTGCATTAGCGCGTGAAGGAGGTTTATCTTTCGTGCATAAAAATATGTCTATCGAAGAACAATCGAACGAAATTGATATGGTAAAACGTTCAGAAAACGGTATGATTTCTGACCCAATCACATTATCGCGTCACCACACATTACAAGATGCTGTTCATTTAATGGAGAAATATAAAATCTCTGGATTACCAGTTGTGGAAGATGATAGAACATTGGTTGGTATTATAACAAACCGTGATATTCGTTACCAAGAAAACTTTGATCAATTGGTCGAAGATGTCATGACAAAAGAAAATATCGTTACATCTGATATTGATACTGATCTTAAAAAAGCGAAAGAAATTCTTTCTCGTTACCGCATCGAAAAATTACCAATCGTTGACGAAAACAATAAATTAATCGGGTTAATTACGATTAAAGACATTGACAATTTAACAGAATTTCCAAATGCATGTAAAGACTCTAAAGGTCGTTTACGTGTTGGAGCTGGAGTTGGTGTTGGAAATGATACGTTAGAGCGTGTTCAAGCCTTGGTTAATAAAGGTGTTGATATCGTTGCTTTAGATTCTGCACATGGACATTCTGCAGGTGTAATTAGTAAAGTCGCTGAAGTAAGAAATGCTTTTCCTGGATTAGATATCGTAGGTGGAAACATTGTAACTGCCGAAGCTGCAAAAGCATTAATAGATGCTGGTGCAAATGCTTTAAAAGTTGGTGTTGGACCTGGTTCTATTTGTACAACTCGTGTTGTAGCTGGTGTTGGAGTACCTCAACTTTCTGCTATTCATGATGTACATTCTTATGCAAAAACAAGAAATGTATCAATTATTGGAGATGGTGGAATCAAATTATCAGGTGATATTGTAAAAGCAGTTGCTGCTGGTGCAAACGTGGTGATGTTAGGAAGTCTATTCGCAGGAACGGATGAAGCACCAGGAGAAGAAATTATTTTCCAAGGACGTAAATTCAAAGCCTACCAAGGAATGGGTTCTTTAGCTGCAATGAAACGTGGTTCTAAAGATCGTTATTTCCAAGCCGATGCGAAGAAATTAGTTCCAGAAGGTATTGAAGGTCGTGTTCCTCACAAAGGTTCTATTGCAGAAGTTGTTTACCAACTATGTGGTGGTTTGCGAGCTGGAATGGGATACTGTGGAACTCCAACTATTCAAGATTTAATTGAAAACGGAAAATTTGTTCGTATCACAGGTGCAGGTTTAAATGAATCTCATCCGCATGATGTTGTGATTACAAAAGAAGCTCCTAATTATTCGAATTAAGAATTATCAATATATTAAACAAAATAGCAAGCTAATTGGCTTGCTATTTTGTTTTTAAAACGATATATCCTGTTTTAAGTGTCTCTTTATCATCTTTTATTATAAACCAATAAGTCCCTGTTGGCAATACAAAATTATTATGTTTACCGTTCCAAGGCAAAATATCATTTACGATTCCATTCGCAACTATTTTACCATATCTATCAAAAATCTGAATTTTAGCATTTTTATAAAAATCTTTATTTCTCAAACTCCAAGTGTCATTAATTCCATCACCATTTGGTGATAAAAAATTGAAGCCGTTTGCAATATCAAAAGGTATAGGTCCAAAAACACAACCTAATTTAGTTTTATACCAAATACTAATTAAATCTGCTGTTTGATTGAAAAATGTACCACTATTCTGAAAAGTAATGCCATCTAAAGAATAACTATCAATATTAGCATTTGGAAAAGGAATTATCGTAATACTATTAGAAGTTGCAGTTACTTTTTCTATACGCGATCTTTCTTTCTCCGGAATCACATTAATTTTGAGACTTGATTTACAACCCAAATCATTATCAAAATAGACAATCCACTCTCCCAAGGCATCAACTTTCACTTCTTTTTTAGTTGATTTTAAATCTCCATTAAAATACCATTCGTAATTAGATTGATTATCTGGACCATTAACCACAAAAGGAGTTCCACAAAACTCAAATTCAGTTTTATCCATTTGAGTGGAATAATCTTTTAATTTTAGCTCTATTACAGAATACGATACACATTGCTTTGAAAAATCTTTAAACGATATTTTCAAATAAACTTTATGCTCCTCTGTTGGATGAATCAGATAATTTCTCCAATCAGATTCTTGGATTAGATTCTTATCCAAAGTCATATCCAGTTGAGTTTTATAAAGACTAAATACTAAAATTCGTTCATCTGTAGGTACATTTATAAATGCTTCAATTAAAGAAATTTTGGTTAAATCATACTTTTCATAATTTGCTTCTATACAACCAAAAATAGATTCGCCGTTTAATCCAGGTGGGGTTCTATTCCTATTGTAAATGACTTGAACTGGAAAAGTTTCTATCGGATTATGTAACGTATTCTCTATAAATTTAAAATAAAATATCTTCCTTTCTTTATCTCCATCATCTATTGTAAAAATCCTTTTCACTCTAGGATATTCTATTGTAAAATTAGAATTTTTATAAACACGCCCGTTGTGTGTATATTTTATAGGATCTAAAGTTGGGTTTTGTCTATAAAATTCCGCTTGAATTTCATCTAGATCTGTAGGTGTTTCTATGATTAAATCATTATTAAAATTATAACCTAAACATTTATTAATTTCTACCTTTCTTATAGTCGATTGACCTAAAACAGTACATAGTATATTAAAACAACTTATAAAAAAAACAAACCTTATACCTTTCATAAACATTATCTTCTAGTGAAATTACGATTTTTTTTTCATAAAAAAACAGCTACTTCAGTAGAAGTAGCTGTAAAGTATTAAGAAAAATGTGATACTATTATTTAGCAAAAAATAATTTAGAATCAATTTCATCACCATTGCTTAATTTAGATGAAGCATCTTTATAATTCGCTCCATTTAACGATGGTTGTGTAATTGGATAACGTACACGTGCTGGCAAGTCTTTAGCAACAACATTACCTGACATTAATGGAGTAAATGTATAAGTAGCTCCATTATTATCTTTTGCTGTTTGACCTGGTAATAATAAAATTCCTCCATTTGGATAACCTGTTCTACGGTATTCATTCCAAGCTTCAGCTCCTTGCATGTATAATGCAATATATTTCTGCGTAATAACGTTTTCTTGATTTGCAGCTGGTAATGCATTTACATAAGCTGTAGCTTTAGTTGCATCAACACCCCATTTATCCATAGAGGCTTGTACACCTGCTTTATAATGAGTTGCATCCCATCCATTAATTTCTGATAAGATAAACTCTACTTCAGCATATTCCATTAATACTTCAGCAAAAGTAGGCGTCATTACATACTTAGAAGTAAATGAAAGTTTAGCTGTTTCATTATTTAGTGATAACATTGTATCTGGAAGACCATAAGGCATACCTTGATATTTTGTTAGATCATCAGTATCAGAATATGATGCTGGATATACTTGAGACTTTTTAAGACCAATAGGTGCTGCATAAACTTGTAAACGAGGATCCACTCCAAAGTTTTTTGTTGATTGACCTTTTAACAAGTTAATAAACTGTTTATTCGTCGCAAAATCTGTACGCATACTTCCTGTAAAGAAAGTTGCCCAAAATGGAGATCCTTCTGCAGCAGAACTACCAAAGTTTTGAGCTGCATTATCATCATTCGATGTAAATACTCCTTTTGCAATTGCATCTGTGATATGAGCGTTTGCTGAAGGCAATTTAGCTTTTACACGGTTAGCAATTCTTAAACGCAAAGAGTTTGCAAATTTTTTCCATTTAGCAACATCTCCTCCATAGATATTATCCCCACTAGAAAAACCAGACGCATTCACATCCAATTGCTCTGATGCCTCTTTTAATTCTTTTAACAAATCTTCATAAATAACTTGTTGAGAAACATATTTAGGTGCAGCGTAATCATCAATTTGTAAAGCTTGGAAATCTGCATTTTTATTCCCGTGAGACCAATATGGTACATCACCAAAACTTGACACTAATTGATCAAATGTATATGCTAACATTATTCTTGAGATAGCAATTTGATTATCTAAATCACCATACTGTCCCATTTGAGCTGCAGTCTCTGGATTTGTACATTTATCAATAATATCTTTAAAGTTAGATGCTGATCTATATAAAGCATTCCAACCTCCTGAAGTTTGAGTATCACGATATTGATACTTATCTTCTTCAGTATAGTTAATTTGTGCTGTATACTGCATCCAAGGCATTGACATACGTGCAGACCACCAACCATCTCTTGCTGTTGACATTAAATATCTTGTAGCTCCATTAAAAATAGTATATGTAGGTACAATTTCAGGGCTATTCGGATTTTCATTAAGCTCTGCTAATCCATTATCACAAGAAGTGAACATTGCAGTAGAACCTAATAAAGTAGCCATTAATAAATATTTTCCGATATTCTTTTTCATAACTCTTTTTCTAAATTAAAATTGTAATTTAAGATTCATACCAAAAGATCTTGTTGAAGGTAAAGACCCTCCTTCTAATCCTTGTACATTTCCTGAACCTCCTGTAGCAACTTCTGGATCAAAATTCTTATTATCTAACCCCCATGTAGCTAGATTTCTTCCAAATGCAGATACAACTACATTAGAAAATGGTCCAGCCCATTTTTTAGGGAAAGTATATGATAAAGTAACCTCTCTTAATTTGATGTAATCAGAATCAAATACGTTTTGAGATGTTGGTCCTGAATAATAATTTCCAAAATATGAAGATGCATCAACAACTTTTGTATTTTCTGCTGTATTTGTTACTGTATAAGTTCCATCTCCATTTGATTTTACTGAACCAGTAACACCCTGAGAAATTACACCGTTTTCACGCACTCCATTTGCTGCTGTTTCTTCTAACATACCTGAGTACATACCCCACATATTTGTTAAAGCAAAGTATTTACCTCCTTTTTGCACATCTACTAACGCAGATAAAGAAACACCTTTGTAAGTAAATGTGTTACGGAATCCCATGTTATAGTCAGGTAAAACAGAACCTAAATTCTTAACGCCAGAAGATAAATACAATCCGTTAGCCCCAACTACTTTATTACCTTGATCATCATAAATAAAGTCAGTTCCACGGATTTGACCATATTTAGAACCTAACATTGCATAAACCCCAGCTTTAAATGGTGCTTGAGCTAATGTAATAGATTGTAAGTCTCCGTATAATTCTACAATTTTGTTATCATTTTTTGCAAAGTTCCATGCAAAATCCCAAGAAAATTCTTCAGTTTGGATTGGTGTAATCTTCACCATTGCTTCAATACCTTTATTTTCCATTACCCCAGCATTATACCATTTAGCAGTAAACCCAGTTTCAGCAGGAGTTGTATTTTGTACAATTAAGTCGTTTGTTTTTTGTTGATAATAAGTAACATCAAATCCGAAACGATTTTTAAAGAATTGCATTTCTAAACCAACCTCCCAAGAATCTACCATCTCAGGTTTCAAATTTTTATTTGCTTTAGCTAATGGTAATAAATAATAAGGATCTCCTAAATTTGTAGTTCCTGTAAACGTAGAATTAGCATATGTATCAATTAAATTGAAAGGATCTGTATCATTTGCTACACGAGACCAACCTCCACGAATTTTACCAAATGTTAACCAATCTTGTTTAATCAAGTTTGAGAAAACAAACGCTCCAGATACTGAAGGATAAAAATACGAGTTATTTGCTTCTGGTAAAGTAGATGACCAGTCATTACGAGCTGTTACATCTAAATAGAATACATCATAGAATCCAAAAGAAGCACCTGCAAATACAGAATTTACTCTTTTCTTAGATCTATAATTAGATACAGTTGGTGATGCCATTGAGTTAGACAACGAATATAAATTTGGAACAACTAATCCTCCTGAAGTAGCTGCATTTACATTAGATCTTGTCTCATGACGTCTATTAACCCCTGCGAAAGCATTCACACTAAAATCAGTCCATTTCTTTTCATAGTTTAAACGCCCTTCGTAGTTCATCTCTGTAAATTGACGAGTATATAAACTATATCCTGATGTCGCTTGAGATCCTACTGCAACTCTTTCTTGAATTTGTAAGTTATAATGATCTCCATAAACAGCTCCAGTTGCATACAACCCTGGTAAGATGTCATATCTTAATTTTACGTTTCCATAAAAACGATCACGTCTATCGTCAGAAGTATTCTCATTAATAATCCAATATGGGTTATCAGAATATAATGGTGTGGCATTATTCCAAGCAGTTCTGTTCCAAGATAATTGTTCTCCTTTACTGTTTTTATAATTTTTTAAAGCAGCAAAATCTAACGAACGTTGTCCCCATTGATAGAACTTCTGAATAACTGAATTATCTCCATATCCAAACTCAGGACGATTAAATCCATCTGTTCTCACATAATTCATATCTCCAGAAACCTGAAATTTATCTCCAAATTTGTTATCAATCCCTAAATTAAGAGTTGTTCTTTTTAATGATGAATTAGGAATAATACCTGATTGATTAATGTTAGATATTGCTAATTTTGCATTCGTATTTTCATAAGATTTTGAAAAACTAGCAGAATTAGTATAAGTAATACCTGTATTATAGAATGAATCTACGTCATGAGCTGGAGCTTTCCATTCCCTTGCAACCATATAGTTTGTTGGATCTTCAGGATTAAATGCATTCCAATGAAGAACCATTTGACCATTATATTTTGGCCCCCAAGATTCATCCATTTGATACTCTACAATATTATATTGTTTTCCATCTACTGTAATTTTACTAAACGTATCCTTAGATCCACCTCCATAAGATTTTTGAAGCTTAGGACTAATTGCTACTTGATCAAATGAAACCCCCGTGTTAATAGTTATTTCATCACGACCTTTTTTACCTTTTTTAGTCGTAATCATAATTACACCATTAGCACCACGAGACCCATATAAAGCAGATGCTGGACCACCTTTCAATACGTTGATTGATTCAACATCATCAGGGTTCATATCAAAAGCCCCATCTCCATAATCGCGACCTCCACTACCACTTGAAGCACCAGAACCATTAACGTTGTTGTTACTCATTGGTATACCATCGATAACTATCAATGGTCTATTTTCTCCAGTAATAGAACGTAACCCTCTAAGAACAATACGAGTAGACCCTCCTAAGTTACCAGAGTTGTTAGAGATTGACAAACCTGCAACATTTCCTGATAAGGAATTTAAAGGGTTGCTCCCTCTTGCAGCAGAAATCACATCTCCTTTAACTTCTTGCGAAGCATATCCTAATGATTTTTTTTCACGTGTAATACCTAATGCGGTTACTACAGCCCCTTCTAACTCTACTGTATCAGAAGCTTTAAGAGTTACTTTATATTCTGAACCAGCACCAACTGAAAAAGTTTGAGTTGGTAATCCCATTGCTTCTACTGTTACTAAATCTCCTTGTTTAGCTTCAATACTAAACACCCCATTTTCGTCAGTGTAAGCTTCTTTTCCTGATGTTGTTTTTACAACAGCATCAGCTACTGGAAGTCCATCAGAGTCTGTTACAGTTCCTGTAACAGTCTTTTCTTGCGCATATAATGAAGTTCCTAAAAGAATACCTCCTAATACAAACAAGTTTTTTAAATTTCTCCTCATCTGTTAAAACATTTTTAAAACTTTCATAAACTTAAGATTTCTATAACATTTACAAAACTTTTTTATGCTAAATTTTGATAACTTTGTTAAAAATATAAAAAATTGTACAAAGTTTTATCAAATCACGAATATGAAATAGGTTGCGATGAAGCAGGAAGAGGATGTTTAAGTGGTCCGGTTGTAGCAGCAGCCGTTATTTTGGGAAATGATTTTGAAAATGAAATTATTAATGATTCAAAACAATTATCTGAAAAGAAAAGAAATTCGTTGAGAACATTTATAGAAGAAAATGCTAAATATTGGGCAATTGGAATTGTTTGGCCAAATGAAATTGACGAAATAAATATCTTAAACGCTAGTTTTTTGGCTATGCATCGAGCAATAGATCAATTAGATTGTCCGAAAGATTTGATTGTTGTTGATGGAAATCGTTTTAATAAATATCATGATGTCTCACACGAGTGTATTATAAAAGGTGATTCAAAATATATGAATATTGCGGCAGCATCTATTTTAGCAAAAACGTATCGTGATGAATATATGGAAAAAATCCACGAAGAATTTCCAATGTACGATTGGAAAAAAAATAAAGGTTATCCAACAAAAGCTCATCGCTTAGCAATAAAAGAATATGGAGCTACTCCTTATCATAGAATGACATTTAAATTATTACCAGATCAATTAAGCTTAGATTTATAGAAAATAAAAATGAGAGCATTATATAATGCTCTCGTTTTATATATAATATTATATAACGTTATTCTAAATCCTCACAACATCTGGAACTAATATCTCATACTTCCCTCCGTTTCGCATAACATCGCGAACAATACTTGAACTGATGTAAGCTTTACCAGAAGATGTTAATAAAAAGATTGTTTCGATATTATGATTGGTAATTGCTCGGTTTGTGTGCGCAATCGCTTTCTCAAATTCGAAATCGGCTGGATTACGAAGTCCTCGTAAAATAAATTGTGCATTTACTTCATCACAAAAATCGACAGTCAGACCTTTGTAAGCCATTACTTCTACATTTTCGAATTTCGCAACCGAATCTTCAATAAACTTAATTCTTTGCTCCAAAGAGAACATATAATTCTTTGATGAATTTGTACCGATAGCAACAATAATCTTGTCAAATAAAGGAACTGCACGCTCTATAATATCTAAATGCCCTAAAGTAATTGGATCAAAAGATCCAGGAAAAACGGCTATTCTATCCATGCTGAAGGTCTATTTAAAGCAAATTCTATTTCACTATCCATCAAATCTTCCAAAGCAATTCCTGCATGAGCAGCTTGCTGAGGAAAAATACTTGCAGGAGAAAAACCTGGCAACGTATTCATTTCAATAAAATGCGGCTCTCCGTTTACAATAATATATTCTGAACGCGAAAAACCAGACATATTAATACATTTATATGCTTTAGCCGCAATTTCTCTTACTCTTGCTTCAACTTCTGGTGTTAAACGAGCTGGTGTAATTTCGTCAGACAAACCATTATATTTTGCATCATAATCAAAAAATTCTGTGTGCGAAACAATTTCTGTAATTCCCAACACCATTGTTTCTCCTTTGTAATTTAAAACTCCGACCGATATCTCAGTTCCATCTAAGAAAGATTCGATCAAAACTTCTTTATCTTCAAGAAAAGCTTTTTGCATTGCAGCTTCAAATTCATCTTCTTTATGAACTTTCGAAATTCCTAAACTAGATCCTGAACGATTTGGTTTCACGAAACAAGGTAAACCAACTTGATCGATAATTTCTTTTGCAGAATATTGATCTCCTTGATTAAGATAAATTGATTTCGCGTGTGGAATTCCATATTTACTCAATACTGCGATACAATCTTTTTTATTAAATGTTAAGGCAGATTGATAAAAAGGGCATCCATTGTATGGTAAACCAATCATTTCAAAATACGCTTGCAAATAACCATCTTCGCCTGGCGTACCATGAATTGTATTAAAAACGACATCAAACGTAATTTTTTCTCCATTTTTTTCAAATGAAAAATCACCTTTATTGATTGGATATTTTTCGCCTTCAATTTCGGCAAACCAACCTTCTTTTAAGATTCGAACCCTTGTTCTGTCGTACTTTTCTGGATTTAGACTTGAGTAAATTAACTCGCAACTTTTCAACGAAATCACGCTTTCATCCGTATATCCACCTGCTACAACTGCTACTCTTAACATGTTTAATTTAAAATTTATTCAAATATAGAACTTTGACATCAATCATAAATATTATTTTTAAACTATATTTGTGCGACAATTTATCATTTCAATGAAAGGAGTAAAATCAATCATTCAAGTTTTGCTGAATGTAGCTATTGTAATAGCGCTATCATTTGGGCTTTACCATTTTATTTTTAACATTTGGTTAGATTCGTATACAAATCACAATGAATTTGTTGAAGTTCCGGATTTATCTAAAATGAATATTACTGATGCTACAGCTAAGTTAGAAGAACTTGGTTTGACATACGAAGTAGATAGTTCTCGTTTTGATCCAAATACGAAACCTTTTGCTATTATGGATTTTTATCCTGCAGCAGAATCGCGTGTAAAAGAAGGTCGTCGTATCTTTATTAAGTCAAATCCGAAAACATATCGTCCAGTTGAATTACCAGATTTAGTTGGAAAATCAAAACGTTTAGCCTTTACACAATTAGAAATTTCTGGTCTTAAAATTGGAAAAATAATTTACGAACCAGATTTAGCAAAAGATGCAGTTCTTAAAATATTATACAACGGAAAAATTGTAAAAGCAGGAGAACAATTACCTCGTTTTGCGACAGTTGATTTGGTATTAGGACGCGGAATGTTATCTGGTGTTAGAATGCCTAATTTGGTTAATTTAACATTGACAGAAGCTAAAAAATCAATCAAAGATAATTTCTTCGAGATTGGTCAAATCAAATTTATTGGAGCTTCTCATGATACAATCAACGCAAGAGTTGTTTATCAATTCCCATTTGCTACGGATACTTACGATCAAGGTCAACCAATTGATATTTGGTTATCAACAGAACCTCGCGATAAAATTAGAACGCAGTTAAAAGAATTGGATGTTCAGTACAAAAACTTTGGCGAAGATACAATTAGCGGTTCTCAATATAGAGATATTATAACACAAAAAGCTGAACAGCAGATCAAAGATATGCAACAACAGCAACAACAAAATAATCAGCCTACAGAGCAACAAAAGCCTACAGAAGCGCCTAAAGCTCCAGAAGAGATTATTATAGAATAGAAAGAGAATAAATGACAGAAGATTTAGAAGATTTCTTACAAGAGGAAAACGACAATAAATTATACGAGCATTTTTCAATAACGGTTGACAAAGGTCAATCGTTATTGCGTATAGATAAGTTCTTAATGATTAGAATTGAGAACGCAACAAGAAATAAAATTCAACAAGCAGCCGATAACGGAAACATTTTAGTGAACAATGAATCTGTAAAATCGAATTACAAAGTAAAGCCTGGAGATTTTATTCAGATTATGTTAGAAACTCCTCCACGCGAGAATGAAGTTATAGCAGAAGATATTCCAATCAAAATTATTTACGAAGATGATCAAGTTGTCGTAATTGATAAAGAACCTGGAATGGTTGTACACCCTGGACATGGAAATTATACAGGAACTTTGGTAAATGCCTTAAAGTTTCATTTTGATAATTTACCATCAATGTCAGATCAGATGGAACGTCCTGGTTTGGTACACCGTATCGATAAAGACACAAGCGGACTTTTGGTTATTGCGAAGACAGAAGTTGCGATGACAAGTTTAGCAGAACAATTTGCAGCTCACACAACAGACCGTTTATACAATGCTTTGGTTTGGGGAGTTTTGGCAGAACAAGAAGGAACAATTACAGGACATATTGGTCGACACTTAAAAGATCGTATGCAAATGGCAGTTTTTCCTGATGGAGATCAAGGTAAACATGCTGTGACACATTATAAAGTAATGGAGAATTTTTCTTATGTTACATTGGTCGAATGTAAATTAGAAACTGGTCGTACACATCAAATTCGTGCGCATTTCAAACATTTGGGTCATCCATTATTCAATGATGCTCGTTATGGTGGAGATCGCATTTTGAAAGGAACAACATTCAACAAATACAAACAGTTTGTTGACAATTGTTTCGCTGCTTGTCCTCGCCAAGCTTTACACGCACGCACATTAGGATTTGATCATCCTACAACAGGAGAACGTATGTATTTCGAATCCCCGATGCCTGCTGATATGATAGATATTTTAGAACGTTGGAGAAATTATTCGGCAAACTCTGTTCATGCAACAGAACCTGAGGAAAAAATTGATCGCAACGCAAAAGAAATGGAATAGATTTATTTTTAATTATAAAGCACTTCTACGGAAGTGCTTATCTATTTCTATATAAAAACTTACACGATTTTAATCAATGAATTTTTCAGAATTAAATATAATTGAACCAATTTTAAAAGCAATTGATGAGGCTGGATATACAGAACCAACCGAAATTCAAGAGCAATCTATTCCTTTAGTTTTAGAAGGAAATGATATTATTGGTTGTGCACAAACAGGAACAGGAAAAACAGCATCTTTCGCAATTCCTATTCTACAAAACTTAACAAATTCTCCGAGTAAAGGAAGAAAAATTAGAACATTAATTTTAACGCCAACACGTGAATTAGCCATTCAAATCAACGAAAGTTTTAAATTATATGGTAAAAATTTACCATTAAAACATTTAGCGATTTTTGGAGGTGTTAATCAAAATCCACAAATTGGAGCCATCAAAAATGGTGTTGATATTTTAATTGCAACGCCTGGTCGTTTGTTGGATTTGATTGGACAAGGACATTTAAAAATTAATCAAATAGAGATTTTTGTTTTAGATGAAGCCGATCGTATGTTGGATATGGGATTTGTTCATGAAATCAAAAAGATTTTAGAAATCATTCCAAAAGAAAGACAATCACTTTTCTTCTCGGCAACGATGCCAAAAAACATTCGAAAATTTTCTCATTCAGTTCTTCGTCGTCCAAAAGAAGTCAGCGTGGCACCTGTTTCTTCGACTGCCGAAACAGTTGAGCAATTTGTTTATCATGTAGACAAAGACATGAAAGTAAAACTTTTGGTTAGCATTTTAAACGAGCATCCAGAAGATCGTACCTTGATTTTTACACGTACAAAACACGGCGCAAATCGTTTGGTAAGACACTTGGAAAAAGCAGGAATCCCTGCTGCGGCAATTCATGGTGATAAATCTCAAAATGCAAGACAACGTGCTTTAAATGATTTCAAAGAAGAAAAATTAAAAGTATTAATTGCCACTGATATTGCTGCTCGTGGAATCGATATTGATCAATTACCTTATGTGATCAATTACGAATTACCGAATGTTCCTGAAACATATGTACACCGAATCGGACGTACTGGTCGTGCGGGACGCGAAGGAAAAGCAATTTCTTTATGTGCTGCTGACGAAAGAGGTGATTTGGCAAATATTGAGAAATTGATTGGTAATTATGTGACGGTGATTAAAACACCAAAAGAGTTTTATAAATTACCTGACGCAAATAGTAACAATAATAATTTCAAGAAAAATAATACAGGTTTTAAACCCAAAAAAGATACGAAACCAAAGAATCCTCATCGAGGAAGAAGAAAATAAAGCAAAAAAAAATCACTTCGAAATGAAGTGATTTTTTTTATATTTTTCATAGTTGAGTTAAAATTATTTCTCATCAGCATATTTATCTACAATCATGCTCAATGCGCCATCAGTTGTAATATTACACGCCGTTCCAAAACTATCCTGCAATGCGAAAATAGTCAAGATTAGAGCTACTCCAGCTTCATCAAATCCTAAAACATTTGAAATTAATCCTAACGAAGCGACAACTGTTCCACCTGGAACTCCTGGTGCACCAACTGCAAAAACGCCTAAAAGCAAAACAAAAGTTACCATTGTTCCTAAATCAGGAATATGACCATACAATACTTGCGAAACCGTCATCACAAAGAAAACTTCTGTCAAAACCGAACCACATAAATGTGTATTCGAGAAAAATGGAATCGTAAAATTAGCAATCGTTGGTTTAATTACTTTACTATCGTCAACTGCTTTCACAGCAATACCCAAAGATGCAGCAGATGACATTGTTCCAACAGCCGTTAAATAGACAGGAGGATAATGTTTTAGTAGTTTGAATGGATTTGTTTTATGATAAAATCCTGCGATTGTATACATTAATGTCATCCAAATAAAATGACCAATAATAACGATTAAAATTACTTTCAAGAAAACTGGTAATTGTTTTTCAATAGAACCTTCATAACTCAAAATTGCAAAATTTGCAGCAATGAAAAAAGGTAAAATCGGAATCAAAACTTTATTTACCAAAAGAATTACAATATCTTTGAATTGATCAAAAATCTTTTCTAATTCCTTCGCTTTTGTAATCAAAATTCCCATTCCTAGCATCAACGAAATAACCAACGCTGTCATCACCGAAAAAATTGGCGGAATATCTAATTGAAATAAAATTTTTGGAACTTCTCGCAACGAATCCACTGAAGTTGGAATAGATAAATTTGGAATGATTTGATAACCTGCAATCATCGAAAATAACCCCGCTCCTATTGAAGATAAATATGCAATTAATAATGAAAAACCTACTATTTTAGCAGAGCCTTCGCTTAATTTCGTAATTGAAGAAACGATAAAACCAATCACAATTAACGGAACCAAAAAGAAAATTAATTGCCCTGTAAAATATTTTAAGGATAAAACAACTTGAATTGTATTTTCGTTCAGATAATTTCCTAAAACCAAACCGGCAATCACACCCAAAAGCAATCGAAATAATGTATTGCTCGCAATCTTTTTTAACATTTGACACAAAATTTGCGACAAATATAAACTCTATTAATTTAATAGACTAAATATATTTTTGGAAATATTTAAATTTTTTCACTAAATTATATGACATTAAAAAATACACTATCACTCTGATTTCTATTTATAATCTTTTCATATCACTCTGGTTTGCCCAAGAGTCATTATTTTAACACTCCTCTCTCACAAACTGAATTGCTAAATTCAGCGCATTATTGGAAACAATTTTAATGAATTCTTCTCGATCTAAATAGGGATAAAAATATTTTTTATTCAATGTTGAATGACCATTTGTAACAGAAATCCAAACCGTTCCAACTTCTTTTCCATCTTCGCCTTTGTTTGGACCAGCGACACCAGTTGTAGAAATACTAATATCCGTTTTTAATTGATTTCGAACACCTTTAGCCATTTGTTCAGCAACTTTTTCCGAAACAACTGTAAATTCATCAATATCAGATTGATTTACATTGAGCAAATTTACTTTTACCGAAGTGTCGTATGAAACAATAGTTCCGAAATAATAAGCAGAACTTCCCGAAACAGATGTGATCAAACTTGCTATATTTCCTCCAGTACAACTTTCGGCAGTCGAAATTGTCAATCCTTTTTCTTTTAAAACATCACCCAAAACTTGTTGCGCATTTCCTGAATTTTCAGAAACTAGAAATTCTCCTGCAATTAATTTGAATTGATTAATCTGATGTTGAATTTCATTTTGTAAAAATTCTTTATCTGTTCCAAACGCTGAAAATCGTAAATCAATAGAAGTTCGATTCGGTAAATACGCCAAATGAATAAATTCGGGCAAATTATTTTCCCAATCTTCTAACAAAATTGCTAAATCACTTTCAGGAATTCCACTCACCAAAATATCACGATGAACAATAATTTCTGATTGAAATTGGTCTTGTAATTTTGGAATAATTTCGTCACGCATCAAACCTTTCATTTCAAAAGGAACGCCTGGTAAATTGATGATAATTTTATCATTAATTGTAGTCCAAAGACATGGTGCTGTTCCATATTTGTTCTGAATAAATATAGACTTTTCTGGAATTAACGCTTGATCTTGATTCAAACTATTTAACTCTTTTGAGTAACCTCTGGCAACAAATAATTGAACAATACTTTCTAAAATTTTAGGTTCTTGAACCAATTCACAATTTAAAAATTGACACAAAGCTGCTTTGGTTTTATCATCTTTTGTCGGTCCTAAACCTCCTGTTACAATTACAATATCTGATTTTGATATGCTACGTTGAAATCCTTCAATTATATGTTGCAATTCATCTTTTACAGAAATAATTTCTTCCACTTCAATCCCAATCGTATTCAATTGTTTGGCGATAAATGCAGAATTAGTATCTACAATTTGACCAATTAATATCTCGTCACCAATTGTGAGTAATGTCGCTTTAATTTTCATACATAAAAAAACTTGCTTAAAGTTAAGCAAGTTTGATTTCATTATTTATATGATTTTATTTTCTATCTACACCTTGATTATGTAATTCGCGCTGTTTTTGATTATCCTCTTCAATCATTCTCATAAATTCTGAATAGGATACCTTTTGTAACTTATTATTTATTGTAAAAATTGGTGCTTTTTTTAATTCTTTTTTCTTTGTCGCATTCCACGAAATCATCACTTCTACATCATCTTTCGTGTATTTATAATTCAATTCTAAAATCAAACCTTTTGTACCATAATATTTATCTGGCGAATACGAATAAGGAATTGAAGGCGCATACCAAGCAATAACATCAACATCTTTGTATTTCCCGATTGCTTCTTTGGTTTCGATTCCAAGAATAGTTTTACTTTTTCCAGTATCAGTAAAATTTACATAATTAAGCGAATCATAAATGATCATTTTCTTTACAAACAAATCTGTTTCATTGTAAAAAACTTTCTCTTTGTAATCAAAAATTGGTTTTTCTCCTATATCTGGACTAATTCCCATTGAACCTCCTTGTGCTTGCTGAGAATTATCTATTTTTTGAATATTCACTGATTGACTTTGAGTTTTATTATAGGAAAATTGATAATTAATCGAAGGAATATTTTTAGACATTTCTAAAACTTCGTCTCTTTGTTTTTGATCTGGATAATATTGTTTCAAATTTTCTAAAGCTTTATCCGTAAAATGAATTTGAGGTTGAACTTCGTATTCAATTTCATAAAATTGAGCATTTGCGATACTAGAAATCAGAATAATTAGTGCGATTATTTTTTTCATTTTAGTCCTTTTTTTCTATTCCTTGATTGTTAGCGTCATTTCTTTTTTTATCAAGGTCATCCCAAATTCTCTCTAATTCATCGCTCGAAACTCTATTTCCTTTTGTCGGAACAATAAATTTGAATTTAGGTTTTTCTTTGATGTAATTTGCTTTATAAACTCCAAAATATTTCCCCATTCCATCTTCATAAGAAATTTCAAGATCAAGGACTAAACCGCCTGGACTTTTGAAATTAATAAGCATCAAATCTGTTTTAATTTCTGGAACAAACCAAGCTACAAATATTCTGTCATTAAAATTTGCTGTTGCTTTTTGTACTTTATATCCGAGAATATTTTTTGTTTCATTTGATAATTTCCAATCAAGATTATTTATATTATCGTAAACAATATATTTTTTTCCATAAACATCTTGTTGCATCAACGTTTCTTGTTTTGCATGATTGAAATAAGTTGTTCCAAAATACATATATGGTGCACTTTTCTTGATAAAAACAATCTGTCCTTGCCCATTCTGAACTTTTGGTAATTCAATTACGTTTGCTTCATCTTTATTCAAAATAAATTTAAAATCTAAAGCAGGAGGATTTTCATTCTGATAGATATTTTGTTTTCTTACTTCAGGATCAGAAATCTCTTTATAAAAATCTAAACCTTTTTCATTGTATTTTACTTTAATCTGAGTCTCATATTCTACTTCATAAAACTGAGCTTGCGCAAAACTAGAAATGATGATAATTAGTGTTAATAGCTTTCTCATATTTATTTTTTATCAATTCCTTGAGTGTTATTATACATTTCGTTACGTTTCTTGTTGGCTTCGTCATAAATTTTTGCTATTTCTTGTTGAGATACAATAGGTAATTTTGAAGCTTTATCAGCTTTAAGAGGATTTTTGAATTTATATTTTTTTACATTTGGTTGAATAGCTTCTACACGAATAATATTATCCATTCGTCCAACTTTTTCACTTTCAACAAATAAATTCATCTCTAAAACAAATCCTTCAATTGGTTTTACATTTATCGGCATAAAATCAAAATCAATTTCTTTGGTATACCATGCTTCTACTTTATATTTTTTAAAATCAGAAGTTGCTTTATAAACTTTATAACCCAATATTTCTTTTGTTTCGTTTGAATATTCCCAAACTAACTCTTCTATTGGATTTTTGACAATATATTTTTTACCGTAAACATCTTCTTCTTTATAATTTTCATTCAATCTAAAATCTGAATATGTCACTCCTAAAGGCAGTCCTACAACTGATTTTTTAATTTCTCCCTGATAATTTTGATCGTTATTAATTTTTTCTTGTTCAACAGAATTTTGCTCATTTTTAGAAGAATAAATTAAAAAATCTATTGGTTTTGGATTTTCATTCTGTTCAATATTCCATTTTCTTTGTTCTTCATTTTTAATATCTGAAAAAACTTTTTCAATATATTCTGAAGTATACTTTGTATGATGTTTAAATCTTACTTTCACTTCATAAACTTGCGCTTGCGCAAAACTTGAAAAAATGATAATTAGTGTTAAGAAGTTTTTCATAATTGTAATTTATATTTTAAAAATAAAAAAAAAAGTTACAAATCATTGCAACTCTTCTAAATATTAAATTTAAATTATTTTTATAAAATATGTTTCTCAGCGTGGTAAGAAGAACGAACCAATGGTCCAGATTCTACATGACGGAATCCTAATCCACGAGCGAAATCTTCGTATTTTTTGAATTGTTCTGGCGTGATAAATTCTTTCAAAGGCAAATGTTTTTTCGTTGGTTGTAAATATTGACCAATTGTAATGACATCTACATTTGCATCAGCAACTTCCTGAATTGTTTCAAAAACTTCGTCTTCAAACTCACCTAAACCAAGCATAATTCCAGTCTTTGTACGATGTTGACCTGCTTCTTTTGCATAACGTAAAACTTCTAACGAACGATCATATTTCGCCTGAATACGAACTTCGCGCGTTAAACGACGAACCGTTTCCATATTATGAGAAAGTACTTCTGGAGCAGCTTCTACAATACGATCGATGTGTTTTTCGATTCCTTGAAAATCTGGAATCAAAGTTTCCATCGTTGTTCCTGGGCTAATTCTACGAACAGCGTGTATTGTTTCTGCCCAAATAATAGAACCCATATCTTTTAAATCATCACGGTCAACAGAAGTTAAAACCGCATGTTTTATTTGCATTAATTTGATAGAACGCGCTACTTTTTCTGGTTCTGCCCAATCAACTTGCTCTGGACGACCAGTTTTTACACCACAAAAACCGCATGAACGCGTACACACATTTCCCAAAATCATAAATGTCGCAGTTCCTTCACCCCAACATTCGCCCATATTAGGACAACTTCCACTTTGGCAAATGGTGTTCAATTTATATTTATCAACTAAACCTCTTAATTCGCGATGTTTTTTTCCCGTAGGCAATTTTACACGCAACCATTCAGGTTTTTTTACTCTTCCATCTGGTAATAGCTCAACACTCATACATTACTTTTCTGATTGGCTAATTTACAAAGTTTTTTCGAAAGCTATTACATCCTAAATAAATGTAATAAAAATATAGTTTTTAACATTTTTTGGAATATTATTTGGATTTTAATCAGTTAAAATCAATAACAAATGAAAAAATCAATTATCCTTACACTTATTTTTAGCTCAGTAATTTATAGTTGCGAAACAAAGACAGATAAAGAACTTATAAAAACTGAAGAAGCAACAACTGATCATAAAGATTCAACTATTCAAAAAGAACCAATAAACTCATCAGATACACATATTATTGATACGCATAATGCGAAAACTTCTATTGATTGGGTAGGAACTTATGATGGAATTTTACCATGTGCTGATTGTGCTGGAATTAAAACAACTGTAACTTTAAATAAAGATGAAACTATAAAAGTAGTTTCTGAATATATGAAAGGGAACCAAAAATTAATAGATGAAGGTCATTTCCAATGGACTGCTGATAATAATGCTTTGTATTTAGATACAAAAGATAAAAATCGACATTTTTATAGAGTAGGTGAAAATAAACTAATTATCCTATCTCAAGAAGGTGAAGATATCAAAGGTCCATTAGCAGATAAATACATTTTATTAAAAAAGTAAGATTATTAAATCAATATGAAAGACAGTAATTAAGCTGTCTTTCATATTAAAATAAGTTTAATTGTTGCGATTCTAATTCTAACAAAAATTTTTTGCGTTTCTTTCCGCCAGCATATCCAGTTAACGTACCATCTGAACCAATTACGCGATGACAAGGCACTACGATTGCAATTTTGTTTTTTGCGTTCGCATTTGCAACTGCTCGTATCGCTAATAAATCTCCAACAGCTATCGATTGTTCTTTGTATGATCTTGTTTCTCCAAATGGAATTTTGATTAATTCGTTCCAAACTTTTTTCTGGAAATCTGTTCCAATCAAATCAAGTGGAATGGTAAATTCTTTTAAATTTCCTTTAAAATAATCGTTCAATTCATTTTCTAAACGATTCAAAATATCATCATCCTTTTCAAAAATTTCACCCAAGTTTTCTATTTCTTTGAGTTGTTTTTCGGTCGATTTTCCATCAAAAAACTCTAACATACAAATTCCTTTTTCCGACTTTATTGCAAGCATTTCTCCAAGAGGTGTTTGTATTTTTTTTGAGTGAAACATTTTATAAAATTTTAGTTGAAAGTTAGAAAAATATAGTCGTAATTTGGTATCAAATTTGTTGTTAAAAATATCATAAAATTAATTTATGAAAAAATCTATATTCGCGAGTATTTTCGCATCCTTCATTATATTCTCTTGCCAATCAAAAGGTGTTCAACAAGAACAAAAAAACAATAGTATTGATAATGCTATTCCTGCTATTGTAGCTATGGCAGAACATAATTCTAAAAACTCTTTGAATTGGGTAGGAAAATATGAAGGAATTTTACCTTGTGCCGATTGCGAAGGAATAAAATATATTGTTGAATTGAAAAAAGATGGTAACTTTTTTATTGAGCAAGAATATTTAGGAAAAGAAACAGTTTATCAAGACGAAGGATTTTATAAATGGGATGCTTCTGGAAATGTTTTACATTTAAATTCTAATGTAAGTCCATTAGTGTTGAAAGTTGAAGAAAATAGATTGAAAGTTTTGGATCAACAAGGAAAAGAAATTACAGGAAATTTGAAAGATAAATACATCTTGAAAAAGACTAAATAATAAAAAATAAAAGGCAATCTCGATTACGGATTGCCTTCTATTTTTGAAATTATTTTAGTTCAATAAATGATCTTTTGTTAATTTTTCAAAAACTTTAATTACACCAATTACTTGAATTTCTTCTTGTAAATATTCTTCAAAAGTAAAATAGTTGTAAGCTTCAATTTCATTTGTTGGTTTTATTTCTTCGTTCAAATCGTACAAAAAACAATCTTGTTCCATCAAAAGATCCTGTTCTCCATATGCTTCAGCTGTAATATGACAATAAAAATTGAGCTCTTCTCTTACCAAATCCAAACTCAATTCTTCTTTTATTTCTCTTACCAAAGCTGTTTCAGAATTTTCACCTTTATCAATTTTTCCACCTGGTAAATACCACGCTTTTTTATTTTTGCTAAATGTCAAAAGCAGTTTATTATTTTTAATAACTAATAAACCCGCTGTTGGTAATTGAATCATCTTTTATTTTTCTAAACTTTTTTGCCATTCCCAGGCAGTACGCATACTTTCTGATAATTTTGTTTCAGGTTTCCAACCCAATTCTTTTTCTGCTAAAGAGTTATTTGCATAAGCTTCGATAATATCTCCTGCGCGACGCTCTTTGATTTCGTATTTCAATTTCAAATCATTGGCATCCTCAAATGCGTGAACAACTTCTAAAACCGTAGATCCTGTTCCAGTTCCAAGATTAAAGAATTCTAGCTTTGCTTTATTTTTATTTTCGATCAAACGAGTTACGGCTTTTACGTGTGCATCAGCCAAATCATTTACATCGATATAATCACGAATTGCCGTTCCATCACGCGTTGGATAATCATCTCCCCAAACCGATAATGCTTCTCTGATTCCAGCTGCAGTTTGTGTAACATAAGGAATTAGATTATTTGGAATTCCTTTTGGTAATTCTCCAATTTTAGCAGTTGGATGCGCACCTACTGGATTGAAATAACGTAAACAAATCACATTTTTATCAAATGCTGCTGAGAAATCTTCTAAAATTTCCTCTCCCATTTGTTTCGTTTTTCCATAAGGAGATTCAGGTTTTTTCAGTGGAGTTTGCTCGTCAATAGGCATTTTATCCGCTTGTCCGTAAACTGTACAAGACGAACTAAAAATAATATTATCTGTATCAAAATCTTTCATCGCATCCAAAAGATTAATCAAACCTAAAATATTATTACGGTAATACATCAACGGTTTTTCAACAGATTCTCCAACTGCTTTATGCGCTGCGAAGTTGATAATTCCATCTATTTTATTTGTTTTGAAAAATTCGTTTACTTTTTCTTGATCTTTTAAATCAATCTCGAAATAAGTTGGTTTTGTTCCAGTAATAGAAGTAATTTTATCCAACACACCAATTTCTGTGTTCGATAAATCGTCTATGATCACAACTTCATAACCTGCATTTTGTAAAGCTACAACTGTGTGCGAGCCAATATAACCCAAACCTCCAGTTACTAATATTTTACTCATTTTTAATATTTAGTTTTTATAGTGAAATCAAATTTAGGAAAATAAAAAAGCTTCTGAAACTAATCAGAAGCTTTTTCGTATTATTTTTAGGATAAATTATTTTCCAAAAAATTCGCGAACAGCAGAAGTGATGTAAGCCAATTGCTCCTCATCTAACTCTGTGTGCATTGGTAAAGACATTACTTCTTCTACCAATTTGTTTGTATTTGGAAAATCTGCATCATTATAATGCCCGTTATCATACGCTTTTTGTTTGCGTAATGGAACAGGATAATAAATCATCGCAGGAATTTCTTTTTCAGTCAAGAAAGCTTGTAATTCATTACGTTTACCATTTGTTACACGTAACGTATATTGATGGAATACGTGAGTTGTGTCTTCTCCTTTTACAGGCGTTAATAATGCATCAATATCTTTAAAAGCATCTGTATAATAAGCCGCAGCTTTGTTACGAGCAGCGTTATAATCATTTAAGAAAGGTAATTTACGACGTAAAACTGCTGCTTGAACAGAATCCAAACGAGAGTTAACACCAACTTCATCGTGGTAGTAACGTTTGTACATTCCGTGATTTACAATTCCACGTAAACGATGTGCAATATCATCATCATTTGTAAAAATTGCTCCACCATCACCATAACAACCTAAGTTTTTTGAAGGAAAGAAAGATGTACAACCAATGTGACCAATTGTTCCAGCTTTTCGACCTTTGTAATCCGCTCCAATAGCTTGTGCAGTATCTTCTACAACATATAAGTTATGTTCTTTTGCAATTGCCATAATCTCGTCCATATTCGCACATTGACCAAATAAATGAACTGGAATAATTGCTTTTGTTTTTGGCGTGATTGCCGCTTTTAATTTTTCTGTATCAATTGTAAAAGTATCATAATCAACGTCAACTAAAATCGAATTTAATTTCAATAAATCAACAACCTCTACTGTTGCAGCAAATGTAAAATCTGCCGTAATTACTTCATCACCTGGCTCTAAACCTAAGGCCATCAAAGCAATTTGCAACGCATCAGTTCCGTTTCCACAAGGAATTACGTGTTTTACATTTAAGTAATTTTGCAATTCAGTTTCGAATTGTTTTACTTCTGGTCCATTAATAAAAGCAGCCGAATCCAAAACATTCAAAATTGCTGCATCAACGTCTCCTTTTATTTTTTGATATTGACTTTGTAAGTCAACCATTTGTATTTTTTTCATAACTTAATGAATCTTTCAAAATCTACAACTTTAAAAAGTCGTTATTATTACAACAAATGTACAAAAAAAGCTCATTCTAAATTTTTAACTTTGCAACATTGTGCAAGGATTTTATAACACATCAATTAAGGCGTACGGAATGGCGCTAAAATTGGCTTCGAATTTTAACGAAAAAGCAAAACTTTGGGTAGATGGAAGAAAAAATTGGGAAGAAAAAATAGCTTCTAAAATTTCAGAAACCGATAAAGTTTTGTGGGTACATTGTTCATCTTTAGGCGAATTTGAACAAGGTAGACCAGTGATCGAAGCATTGAAAGAAAACTATCCAACACATAAAATTGCTGTTTCATTTTTCTCTCCTTCTGGTTATGAAATTAGAAAGAATTATCAAGGCGCAGACGTTATTTTTTATTTGCCTTTGGACACAAAATCAAATGCAGAAAAGTTAATAAAAGTGCTTCATCCAGAAATTTTGATTTTGGTGAAATACGAATATTGGTTTAATTTGATTATCGAATTACATCAGCAAAACATTCCTACAATAGTGGTTTCGTCAATCTTTAGAGAGAGTCAAAATTTTTTCAAAAAAGACGGAAATAATTGGTTTGCGAAAAAATTAAGTTTGATAAATCATTTCTTTGTTCAAAATCAAAAATCAAAAGATTTACTGGATTCAATCAATATCACACAAAATACAATTGCAGGCGATACGCGATTTGATCGTGTCAAACAGATCATTCATCAAGATAATGAATTGGATTTTATGAATGATTTTAAACAAAATTCGAAATTAATTGTTGTTGGAAGTTCTTGGCCAAAAGATGAAGAATTATTTGTGAATTTAATCAACCAAAAATTAAATAATGATTGGAAAATTGTTTTTGCACCACATAATTTGAATAATGCTGAAATCAATTCTTTTCAGAATAAAATCAACCAAAAAGCAGTTAAATTTTCTGATTTAGAAAAAACATCCAATCAAGAGTTAATCGATTCGAAAATATTTATTCTAAATACAATTGGTATTTTATCAAAAGTCTATTCTTATGCAGATATTACCTATATTGGCGGAGGTTTTGGTGCAGGAATTCATAACACGTTAGAAGCTGTAACATTTGGAAATCCTGTCGTTTTTGGTCCTAAATACAAGAAATTTCAGGAAGCTGTGGATTTGATAGAAGTTGGCGGAGGATTTTCTATTGCTAATCGACATGAATTTGATACAATTATGAATCGTTTGATGAACGATGAAAATTTCCGAAAAGAAAGTGGAAAAAAAGCTGGAGATTTTGTTCAAAATTCACCAAATGCAACTAAAATTATTTTAGAATATTTAGATGATATTTGTAAATCTTAAAATTTTATCAATTTTTAACAAAAAAGGCACAGAAATTGTGAATCAAAAAAGCATTATTGATTTTTTTAAAGTGTAAATCAATCTTCTGTATGAATAAAACTTTACTTTTGAATTAATTATTATAACTCAGACTTAAGTAATAAAAAAATGAAGAAACTTATTTTAGGAATAGCACTTTTCGGTGGATTAAGTGCAGCAAATGCGCAAATTGATTTAGGAGTAAAAGGAGGTCTTAACTTCCCGACTTTATCTGGTGATTCAAGACAAATATATCAAAATCAAACTAAATTCAGAACTGATTTTTATGTGGGAGGTTATGCCAACTATAAGATAACGGATCAAATTAGTTTTCAACCAGAGTTATTATATTCTAAACAAGGAGCTGGATTGAAAACAAATGATAACTCAAAAGCTAAATTAATTACACATAATATTAATATTCCTTTAATGGGACGTTATGAAATTATGGATGGATTAAATGTTGAATTTGGTCCACAATTAGGTTTCTTAGTTTCTGCTAAAAAGAAAACTGAAGAAGGAAAAATTAATGAAAAAGAAAAATTTGTAGATAATTTCAAAACATTTGATTTCGGATTAAATTTTGGTGCTGCTTATAAAGTAAGTGATGAACTAGAAATTAATGCTCGTTTTACGAAAGGTTTGTCAAACATCAACAATTATTTCCCAGAAGTAATGAACGACAATTACAAAATTACAAACACATACTTTAGTGTTGGTGTAGCATATAAGTTAATGGAAATGTAATTGCTTTAATTAAAAAAATTAGAAGGAGCTTTTTGCTCCTTTTTTTGTGCTTAATCGTTAAACAATTCTAAAACAATTTTGCCTTGTTAAATTAAATTCTATATTTGTAGTAATAAAAATACAGTTGTAGATATGAATGTTAAATTATCAAGAAGAGAAGAGGAAGTAATGGAAGTTATCTGGAGCGGAAAACAAGTTTTTGCGAAAGATATTATCGATTCTTATGACGATCCAAAACCTGCGAATACTACAATTTCTACCTTATTAAAAAGGATGCACGACAAAGGTTATATTGATTACGAGCAAATGGGAAACTCGCGACGATACTATGCTTTGGTGAAAAAAGATGATTATTTTTCGAAAGAAGTAAAAGGAATGATTTCGAACTTCTTTAATAATTCGGCAACACAATTTGCTTCATTTTTTGCAAAATCGAACAATATGTCGGTCGAAGAATTAGAAAAATTACGTGATATAATTGACAACGAAATAGATCGCAAAAAGAAATAACCTATGGTTGCTTTTTTTATAAAATTTATTCTTTGTTCCGGATTTTTATATTCGTTTTATAAACTTTTTTTGGAACGCGAAAGCATGTATAAAATCAATCGTTTTTATCTGTTGTTTTCGTTGATATTTTCGTTAATCGCGCCTTTGTACAAAATTGATTTGCCTATCACAGCGACAGAAACAAATATTTCGCCCGAATTATTGGCTTTTCTAATGCAAAACCCTGAATTGTTGCAACAAGAAAAAGGAATTAATTTTGGTGATATTTTGACTGTTATTTACATTTTGGTTGGCGTAATATTTCTTGTAAGATTTATCTACAATTTGTACGAATTGATGTTCAAAATTAAGACTGAAGAAAAAATCAAAGATCAAGAAATTACATATATTCTTGATTTAGATTCGAATCAACCGTATAGTTTTTGGAAATATATTTTTATTCCGAAAAAGCAACTAAAAAGTTTACATCAAAATTTAATTGATCACGAAAAAGCGCATTGCATTCAGAAACATAGTTTGGACATTTTGTTAATTGAAATTTTTCAAATTCTTTTTTGGTTCAATCCGTTTATTTATTTCTATAAAAAATCAATCAAACTAAATCACGAGTTTTTGGCAGATGAATATGTATTGAAAAGAAACTCAGATTTAAAAACGTATCAACATCAAATTTTGGATTGTATTGCAACGCAAAATCCATCTATGATGGCAAGTAATTTCAATTTTATTCTAACTAAAAAACGCCTACTTATGATGACAAAAAATACATCAAAACGAAAAGTAAAAATTCTGTCTTTTGCTTCTTTGCCTTTTATATTGAGTGCTTTTGTACTTTTTAGTCAAAAATCGTTCGCGCAAGAAGTTGAGAAAAAAGCTCAAAAAGTGGAACAAGCGTTGGAAAAACCTGTTCAATCGCAAGCCGAAATTCTACTTGATCAAGCAACTACTTTAAGAGATTCGCTTCTCAAAACAGATCAAGCTAAAACAACAACTCCAATAGAAAAAGTGATTACCAAAGATGAGTTAAAAACGATTTTGAAAAGTAATGCGCAAAACAAAATTATCTTGAATGATGCTGGAGATATTATTCTGAATGATTCTATCAAAATAAAAGATATTGTCTTGAAAAAAGAGTTGGTTCCAACGATTTTATATGGAACGGATGGAAAAATTTTGCAAAAAATTGATCCAAAAGATATAGACAAGGTTTTTGTAAGAAGTAATGAAGGTTTGATAGAAATTATCAAAAAAGATTCAAGTATCATCAAAATTTTCAATTCAGAAAAAGACATTCCGAATATCAATAAAAAAGTAAAAACAGCTAAAATGCCAACAGTAAAAAATAATATTATGTTGAAAAATGGTTATTCTATTTATACAGATAAAAATGCTGTTGAGCACAAAATTATTAGTTCTGAAATTGATAGAGTTTATTTAAAGAATCAATTAAAATCAAAAGGAATTGATAATAGTTATAGTTTAAGTTTTTCAAAAAATAAAGTAGTAGATAATACAGAAATAGAAAAACAAGTAAAAAATGCGCAAGCAAGAGGTTATGATATTGCAGCTGTAAAAACGGATACTAAAAATCCGTGGGCAATTAAAGTAGAACCGCATTCTGCAAGAGAAGTAACGAAATTTAAAGTTGATCCCAAAAATCCCGAAATACAAAAATTAGGTACTTTTACTGTAAAAACATTTTATTCTGAAGATCCAAAAGAAATGAGTAAACATCTTGAGGAGAAAAAGAAAGAACTGGAATTACAAGAAAAAAATACTAAACAAATGCTAAAAGAGATTGAAAAAAGGCAAAAAGAATTAAAAAAAGAAATTAAGAAATAATAAAAATTTCATAGTATTTATAACATATTCAAAAAAAAGGGAAACTCGTTCAGGTTTCCTTTTTTAGTACGTCATGTTTTGGCATTCTGATTTTCTATTTTTGAGAAGATTGTTTAACTTTCCTAAAAATTCAGAATTTGTTACAAGCAGGCGATTTCAAAATTTACAATGCTTCCGCTGGAGCAGGTAAAACTTACACATTGGTAAAGGAATTTCTTTCGTTGTTATTGACGAATGAAAGCGATTATCATTTCGAGCATATTTTAGCCATTACATTTACCAATAAAGCGGCCGGCGAAATGAAGGAACGTATCATCGAAACTTTAGAAGAAATTGCCAAAAACCCTAATCCAAAAGAAGATGGCTATATTCTAAAATTAGCTTCAGAACTGAATTTGAAGCCTGAAATCATTAAGACAAAAGCATACAATATTCTGATTGCGATTCTTCATAATTATTCCAAATTTTCGATTTCTACGATTGATAAATTTAATCTTCGATTGATGAAATCTTTTGCACAAGATTTGGGTTTATCAATGAATTTTGATGTCGAAATGAATACGAATGAAATCATTAATGAATCGGTTGATTTGTTGTATTCAAAAATTGGGGAAGACGAAAAACTAACGCAAACAATGATCAAAATTGCGTTGGATAATATGGACGCAAATAAATCGTGGGATATTCGAAAAACGCTTTCTTCAGACACTTCGGACATTTCTAATGATCGACATTTACAAGATTTAGAAAAATTAAAAAACATTTCGTTAGACGAATTTATTCGTTACCGAAAAGTTATTTTTGATGATATAAAAACTTTGAAAGATGGTTTGATTACAATCGGAAATGAGTTTTTCGAATTGCTTGCAAACAATGGAATTTCGGTAAATGAATTACCAGGAAAAAGTCGAGGAATTGCTGCTTTTTTCCAGAAATTAAAAAACTTTGATGGTTTTGGTTTGATTTTACCAACCGATGCGAATACAAAAGATATTTTGGAAGAAGGTTATCTTTCGAAAGTGAAAGATGTAATAGCAGAATCTATTTTTCCTCAAGTGAAAGATTTGTTCGAAAAAGCTGCGAACATCAATGATCACTTACTTTTGTTAACCTCCATTCAGAAAAATATATCCTCAATTTCGTTGATTAATGAAGTTGAAAAATCATTGGATTCGATCAAAAAAGATTCAAATGTTTTATTGATTAACGAATTTAATACCATTATCAGTAAAAATCTGCAACAACAGCCAGCCAATTTTATTTACGAACGAATTGGTTCGCGCTACAATCATTATTTTATTGATGAATTTCAGGATACATCGACGTTACAATGGAATAATCTGAATCCGTTGGTCGAAAATGCGCGTGCGCAATCTGACACGATTATGTTGGTTGGCGATGCAAAACAGTCTATTTATCGTTGGCGAGGTGGAAATCCTGCACAAATGATTGATTTAATTGATCGAAAAGAGGAAGAAAATATAAAAGTTGAAGAGTTAGAAAAAAACTGGCGAAGTCACGAAAATATTATTCAATTTAACAATGAATTGTATTCGTTTATCGCGCCACAACTCAATTTGCCGAGTTTTCAATATTTATACGAGATTGGAAATAAACAATTAACTAATCATCAAAAAGATGGTTTTGTCAAAATAAATTTCATTGAGCAAGAAGGTCGTTCGAAAGATTTATTTAAAGAACAAAATTTAGAATTAGTTCTTAAAACAATTGAAGATTGTCGAGCAAATGGTTTTTCATTAAAAGATATTGCGATTTTGGTTCGTAGTAATGCGCAAGGGATTTTGTTAGCGAAATATTTGACCGAAAATAACTTGGTTGTGATTTCAAATGAAGCTTTATTGTTAAAAAATTCTTTCGAAATTCAATTGATTGAATATTTGTTCAAAATCACATCAAATCCACAAGACGAACAATCAAAAATTCGTTTTTTGATGGTGGCTTATGAATTAGAATTATTCAAAACAGATGATTTAACAATCGCAGTTGAAAAAGCCTTAAAAGGTGATTTGCCAAAGTTTTTAAAATTAACCAAATCACTTGGAATTGATTTAGATTTTATTCAAGATCAAAACCTTTCATTATACGATTTCACCGAAAAAGCGATTCGAACTTTACATTTACAAGAGCGTTCACCAGCTTATATTTTGAGCTTTTTGGATGTTATTTTAGAATATTCATCAAAAAACGAATCTGATCTTAATTCATTTCTTGAGTTTTGGTCAACAATCAAAGATAAAGCGAGTATCAAAACACCAAAAGGTGTCGATGCAATTCAGATTATGACGATCCACAAGTCAAAAGGATTAGAATTTCCAGTTGTAATTTTGCCATTTTTGGATTGGCAAAGTAAGAATTCTAAAATTTGGATTCCATTACAAAAAGATGAGGAAAATCCGTTCGAAACATTTTATGTTGGAATTAATAATGAATTAAAATCAATCAAAAATGAAGCGATAAAATCGAAGATTGACGAAGAAGAGAATTTGGTTCAATTGGATGAAATTAATACACTTTATGTTGCAACAACGCGCGCAAAAGAGCAATTGTATATGATTGCGCTAAAACCAAAAGAATCTTCGAAATCAAAAAATATTGCAAACTACTTGCACGAATTTGTTTTCAGTAAAGGTTTTTCTGAGGATGAAGTTATTTTGAAAGGTTCTCCAGAACGAATTTCAACCCCTAAAATCATAGAAAACTCTTCAGCTGAGTTAAAAATTTATTCTTCGGATTGGAATACGCGTTTAGTGATTAACACCAATTCAGAAAAAGCGCAAGAAAAGTTAAAATTCACCGAATTTGGAAATACAGTTCATAACATTTTATCGCAAATTGTTACACAAAATGATTTACCAAAAATCATCGAAAGTGAAAAACAGCGTGGTACAATTTCAGTCGAAAATGTAGAACATCTGCAAATAACCTTGCAAAATTTATTACAAGATGCTAAATTAGTTCCATATTTTGCTGAAGGTTTAACGGTTTTGAATGAACGCGATTTTATTGATGAAAATGGACAAATTTTCAGAGCAGATCGTGTAGTAATTGATGCAGAAAATA
Source organism: Empedobacter sp. UBA1574 (assembly GCF_002322895.1). NCBI lineage: Bacteria > Pseudomonadati > Bacteroidota > Flavobacteriia > Flavobacteriales > Weeksellaceae > Empedobacter > Empedobacter sp. UBA1574. The sequence continues at coordinate 63,735 of NZ_DCOI01000018.1, forward strand.
ATTGTTCGATTATCGATTATAAAACTGGTCAACCCGATTTAGATCATCATTTTCAAGTGAATAGATATGCCGATTTTTTTAGAAATTTAGGTTATAATATTCAAACCAAAATCTTGATTTATATTGATGATGAGCAGCAAAAAATAAATGTTGTAGAGGTATTTTGATGAATGAAAATGTAAAGTTAAAATTAGCGAGTTTACCCGAAACGCCTGGTGTTTATCAGTATTATAACAAAAGAGGAGATTTGTTATACATTGGTAAAGCGAAAAACTTGAAACGTCGCGTGAATTCGTATTTCAATAAACAACACGATTCGAAACGTTTGCGTGTTTTGGTGAGTAATATTGATAACATCGAAACAATCAACGTAAATTCTGAATATGACGCGTTGTTGTTGGAAAATAATTTGATTAAAGAGCATCAACCACGATATAATATCCTGTTAAGAGATGACAAAACCTATCCTTGGATTTGCATCAAAAATGAACGATTTCCACGAATTTTTTCGACTCGCAATGTAATCAAAGATGGTTCGGAATATTTTGGACCATATTCTAACGGAAAAGCGATGAAAGTTTTGTTAGGTTTGATCAAAGAATTGTATCAACTAAGAACATGTTCGTATGATTTGAGCGAGAAAAATATTGAAAATCACAAATTTAAAGTTTGTTTGGAATATCATATTGGTAATTGTCTTGGACCTTGTGAAGCTTATCAAACCGAAGAAGAATACAACGAGCAAATTTCGGCAATTCGTAATATTATCAAAGGAGAATTTAATGAAGCAAAACAATATTTGGTCAATCAAATGACAAAATATGCATCGGATTTGAAGTTTGAAAAAGCGCAAATGATTAAAGAAAAAATTGAAGCGTTGCAGAATTATCAATCTCGTTCTACAATTGTTTCGCCTACGATTACCAATGTTGATGTTTTTTCGATTACGTCGGACGAAGAATATGCCTATGTCAATTTCATGAAAATTTATCACGGTGCAATTATACAGTCGCATACAGAAGAATGGAAAAAGAAATTGGATGAAACAGACGAAGATTTATTGGAACGTGCAATTATTGATTTTTCAGATCGATTTAATTTAACTTCGAAAGAAATTTATGTCCCGTTCGAATTGAGTTTAGAAATTCCGTTCAGAAAAATTACAGTTCCAAAAATTGGCGATAAAAAACATATTGTCGATTTATCGTTAAAAAACACACGGATTTATCGTTTAGAACAGCTCAAACAAACTAAAATCGTCGATCCTGATCGTCATACAAATCGTATCATGAATCAGATGAAAGTTGATTTGCGTTTGCCTGTAGAACCTCGACATATCGAAGGTTTTGATAACTCTAACATTCAAGGAACGAATCCAGTTTCGGCTTGTGTAGTGTTCAAAAATGGAAAACCAAGTAAGAAAGATTATCGCATTTTCAATGTTAAAACTGTAGAAGGGCCAAATGATTTTGCAACTATGGAAGAAGTGATTGAAAGACGATATTCAAGAGTTTTGGCTGAAGGAGAATCTTTGCCTCAATTAATTTTGATTGATGGTGGAAAAGGACAATTAAGTTCTGCTCTAAAATCGATTGATCGTTTAGGGTTACGTGGAAAAGTTTCCGTGATTGGAATTGCGAAACGTTTGGAAGAAATTTATTATCCAGACGATCCTTATCCGTTATATTTGGACAAAAATTCTGAAACCTTAAAAGTGCTTCAACATGTGCGAGATGAATCGCATCGATTTGGAATTACGCGTCACCGAAATCGTCGAAGTAAAAACGCTTATAATTCGGTTTTGGAAGAAATAGAAGGTGTCGGTCCGCAAACAATTAAAGAATTATTAACAAAATTTAAATCGGTCGAACGAATAAAAAATGCATCTTTGTTAGAATTAACCGATTGTATAGGAAAATCTAAAGCAAAAAAAATAAAAGATTATTTTTCGAATGATGAAAAATCTACTAATTGACAGAGATTTAACGTCTCTTTTGAACAATCCAAAGTTACAAGCTACTTTGGCAATTGTTCCTATCACTTTATTTATACTTGGCTTGTTAAGTTATTTTGGAATTTTTTATTCGATGTTTAGCACGCTCGATGCGCAGCTAGGACATTTAGGAAGTTCTAAATCACTATTGAGTGCCTTATTAGGAAATCTTATCATTTTTATCTTTTTGGTATTGATGAGTTTTTTCACTGGTGTGATTTCTTTTGTTTACTTTATTGTGCATGCTTTAAAGAATCCAAATTTGATAAAAAGTGATGATCGTTTGGTCTGGATTACGATTATTATTTTTGGAAATGGAATAGGAATTTTTGTCTATTGGCTAACTCAAATCAAGCGAAAAAAGCCTCGTCCAATTATTGATTTATACACAGACGATATCTAAAAATATAAACTGTTTTACTAAATTGTAAAGCAGTTTTTTTATGAATTATTTCAAAAATTTGTACCTTTTAACTACAAATCAAAACAACATGAAAATAGTAGAATTATTAGCAAAAGAATTGCAAAACGAGTATCAAATTACCAAAGAATTTATTGCAAGATTTCCTGAGGATAAAACGACATACAAACCTCATGAAAAAAGTATGGATATTACAACTTTAACAAATCATGTGGTTGAAATATTTGCTTGGCCAGCTTTGATCTTAACAACTGATAAATTAGATTTTGCAGCAGGGGATTACAAACCGACAAAATTTACCTCTATTGAAGATTTACAACAAAAATTGGATGATGATTATGAATTAGGAAAAGCGGCGTTAGAGAATGTGAACGAAGATCATTTATCAAAAAGATGGCAAGTTACAGAAGGAGAAACTGTTTTTGCAGATTTTACAAAATATGAAGCAATTCGTCATGCTTTAAATCAAATTACACATCACCGCGCTCAATTGGGAGTTTTTTATCGCTTACTTGGAATAGATTTACCTTCGAGTTATGGACCAAGTGCTGATTCTCAAAAGTTTTAAAAAATAAAAAAGACCTCTAATAGAGGTCTTAAAATCATAATTAGTGTTAATTGTATTACTGATCAGTAATATTATTATCTCAAAAATATAACATATATCATATTTAAGCAAATCTAAGTTATGTTTTTTTTAAGAAATATTAACAATTTTATAATATTCGTAGTTAATAATCTATTTTATTAATTTTATCTAAAAAAGACATCAATAAATGTATCAATTAATATGAATTCATAAAAAAAGCTTTCGAAATCCTCGAAAGCTTTTTTGTATTTTGACTTTATATTGTTTTAAACAAAAGGAGTTTTTACAACTTCTGCTAATACATTTTTATCACGAATTTGAATTCTAATTGTTGTTCCAACTTTAGCAAAATCTGTATGAACATATGCTAAACCAATTCCTTGTTTCAACATTGGAGACTGCGTTCCTGAAGTCACAATACCGATTGTATTCTCGTTGTCATCTACAACTTTATAATCGTGGCGAGGAATTCCTCTTTCGATCATTTTGAAACCAACTAATTTCTTCTCAACTCCAGCTTCTTTTTGAGCTTTCAAAATATCAGAAGAAATAAAGTTTGTATCCAATTTCGTTACCCAAGCAAGACCAGCTTCTAATGGAGTTGTGTCATCGTTGATATCATTTCCGTATAAACAGTAACCTTTCTCTAAACGCAACGTATCACGAGAAGCTAAACCGCAAGGCTCAATATCGAAAGATTTTCCAGCTTCCATTACTTTGTCCCACATTTCGTTTGCTTGCTCATTCGCGAAATAAATCTCGAAACCTCCTGAACCAGTATAACCAGTTGCAGAAATAATCACATTTTCCATACCTGCAAACGTACCAATTGCGAAATGATAGAACGGAATTTCAGCTAAATTAACATCTGTCAATGCTTGCATCGCTTCAATTGCTTTTGGTCCTTGGATTGCTAACAAAGACATCTCATCAGATTTGTTTGTTAATTCTGCACCAAACGTATTGTGTTTGTTCATCCATTCCCAATCTTTATCGATGTTAGATGCATTTACAACTGCCATCCACTCATCATCAGAGATTTTATAAATGATTAAATCATCTACAATTCCTCCTTTTTCGTTTGGCATTGCATTATATTGAGCTTGACCAATAGTAACTTTCGTTACATCATTCGTCAATAAGTGTTGTAATAAGTCTGTTGCTTTTTCTCCTTTTACAAAAAATTGTCCCATGTGAGAAACATCAAAAACGCCAACTTTTTCTCGAACAGCAAAATGTTCTTGGTTAACACCTGCGTATTGCACTGGCATTTCATATCCAGCAAAAGGAACCATTTTCGCACCTAAATCTTTGTGCTTTTGGTTTAATGCAGTTACTTTCATTGTTTGTTTGCTTTGATAAGTTTATAATTCTCCCAAAAATAAGGAATTAATTGTTAGGAAAATTTCTTTAATAGAAGATTATCTAATTTTATGAATAATTTTTAAATTCCCTTCCGTCGCTTTATACGGCTCGAAACGCATAACCGATTTTCCTTTACCAAATTTGTTCATAAACTTTTCGTTTATTTTTCCTGATAATTTCAATGGTTGACAACCTTCGCAAGGAATAATCAAAATGGTATCGTTTGTTTTACCTTTTACTTTTACAATTTCGTACGAATAATCTGTATCCAAACGAGAATTAATAACATTTTCAATTGGTTTATTAAAGCTCTCAATAAAGAAAACGCGTCGATCTTTGTTGCTTCCAATAATAATTGCAGCACCAACTAAAATCAATAAAACGACAATTGATATGGTCAAAATTTTTTTAAAATCCATCTTTTTGGTTAATTCGTAGATTAAAAGTAATAATTCATTCCGAATGAAAAAAATATTCGTTTTATTTCCTATCTTTTTACTTCTATTTACATTGACAATGAATAGTTGTACAAAAGCAAAAATATTAAAAGAAAAACATTCAATTTCATTACAAAATATCCAAAATGGAGATTTGATTTTTGTTGGTGCGCAAACAGAAGAACTTTCGGGCGCGATAAATAGAGTGACAAAAATAAATGACGAAACCAATTTTGATCATGTTGGTTTAATCGAAAAAACTGATGATTCTATTTTTGTTCTACATGCTGCTCCAATGGGCGGATCGCAACGAGAGGAAATTCATCATTTTTACATTTCTCAAACCGAAAAGAATAATAAAATTGTCATTTATCGTCTCAAAAATGAATATCAATATACAATTCCTCATGCAATTGAAAAAGCTAAAACAATGCTCGGAAAACCTTATAATTGGTTATACATTTTGAATGATGACGAATTATATTGTTCAGATTTTGTGGAAAGAGCTTTTCGTGATGATACTATTTTTGAATTGATTCCCATGAATTTCAAAAACAAAGAAACTGGAATTATTGATGATTTTTGGATAGATTTCTATCGTAAAAAAGGAAAAAAAGTTCCGCAAGACGAACCAGGAACAAATCCAAATCAATTGGCAACTTCTAAGAAATTAATTAAGGTTGGTGAGGTGAAGTTTTAAAATGAAACTCTGAAACAAATTCAGAATGATTCATAGAATCTTTATAACAAATAAATTAATTCCTACTTTTACCACATGAAACAAAATATCATTTATAGTATCATTTTCTTTTTCGTGTTATTTGGACTAAAATATTTGTTCGATAAAAGCGATGTGCAAACAATGTTGGTTTATTCGGCAATTGGAACGGTTATCTTTTTTATTTATCGAGTTGTCATAAGAAAAATGTTATACAAACAAAAAGACCAAGAAAACTAATTTCCTTGGTCTTTTTTTATTGCTTGCATTGCTTCTTCAATGTGCGTTTCGGCTACATTTGAAACAATGTGTTTAATTAATTTTCCTTGTTTATTGAATACAAAAGTTTCTCGCGGTGTGATTAAGCCAAATTTCTTTTTGATTCCCAACAACTTCGACAACTTTGCTCCTTTATCAGAAAGCAACGGAAAGTTTAATTGATGTTTTGTATAAAACTTCTCGTGAGAAGAAGTTGATTGTCCATTTATTCCGACAATCACAGCGTCTAAAGCATTGAAATCTGCATTTACATCACGAAATTGACATACTTCTTTTGTACACATTGGCGTAAAATCCATCGGATAAAAGAATAAAACAAAATATTTTTTGTATAAAAATTCGTCCGAATTAAACCAATTTCCTTTGTTATCCTCCAACGAAAAGGTTGGAATGTGATCGCCTAATTTCATTCGCCTGCGTATTCTACAAAATTACGTGGAGTTTCGTATAAGGTTACTTTCAATTCTAAATCGGTCGCTAATTTTGCTCTAATTTTATTCCAAATCAAAATCACAATATTTTCGGCAGTTGGATTGATAGTTTTAAATTCTTCAATATCAACATTCAGATTTTTATGATCCAAATAATCTTCAACTTCAATCGCAATAATTTTTCGTAATTCGTCCAAATTCATCACAAAACCAGTTTCTGGATCAACTTCGCCTTTCACCGCCACAATAATTTCGTAATTATGCCCGTGATAGTTTGGATAAGAACATTTTCCGAAAACTTCAAAATTTTGTTCGTCGCTCCAATTCTTGTTAAACAATCGGTGCGCAGCATTAAAATGTGCTTTTCTGTTGACAGTAACTTTCATCTGTATAAATTTTTATTCTTCGATATACGAAACGTAATGTTCAAAAATTATTTTGAACCAAGCTGTATAATTCTGAGGATTTTTTTCCATATCTTTTTTCAAATCATCCAATTCTACCCAACGATAGGCCATCACTTCATCAGGATTTAGCTTTGGTTCATCATCAAATGTTCCGATAAAAACATGGTCTAATTCATGCTCGATCAAATCATTTTCTAAATGCGCTTTGTAAATGAAATTAAATTTATATTCTAATTCGCAATCAAATCCCATTTCTTCTTCCAAACGTCTGTGCGCCGCTTGTTCGTAAGTTTCGTTATCGCGCGGATGACTACAACATGTATTCGTCCACAACGTTGGCGAATGGTATTTGCTCGCAGCTCGTTGCTGAATCATTAATTCTCCTTTGGAATTGAATACAAAAACAGAAAATGCACGATGCAACAAACCAGCTACATGAGCCTGTTGTTTCTCCATCAATCCTAATTTTTGATCGTCCTGATCAACTAAAACTACAAATTCTTCCATTAAACAAAAATAGCCTTTTCTATAGGATTAAAAAAGAAGTTCGATTTCTTTGTGCTTAAATTCTCTCAATTCTTGATTGATTTCTATCAGTAAATTTCCCGCTTCATTTACATCTCTAATAATTCCGTCCACTTCTACTCCATCCAATCTAAAATGCGAAATTTCATCTTTTCTAAACAGATTATCTAAATAAGTTTGATGAATTTGTTCAAAATTTTTCTCTTCTAAAATTGAATATTCATTTTCGAAATAATGTATTAAATCTGCCAAAATTTCCTCGATGTCATATTCTTTGTCAGTTACTTTTCGAATAGATGTTGCTTTTGGTAAGTGATTAAAATCAGCTTGATTGACATTAATTCCTATTCCGATTACAGAATTCATAATTCCATTGGAACGATGATTTTCGATTAATATTCCACAAACCTTTTTATCATTTAAAATGATATCATTTGGCCATTTTACGTTAGATTTTGGATGAAATTGTTTTAAAAATAGACAAATAACATTCGAAATCCATTCGTTAAAATAAATTAATTCTTGAAAACTATAATCCGTTTTCAGCAAAAAACTAAAGGTTAAATTTTCTCCAGCGACAACTTTCCACTCATTTCCTGCGTAACCTTTTCCTTTTGTTTGATTTTTAGCATGTATGACAGTCCAACTATTGGCATCTTTTTTGGACAAATCCACCAAGAACTCATTCGTATTAGGCAAAGAATCAAAACTAATTAAATACATTTTTTTTACTATTTTTATAGAGTGGTTAAAGTTATTTTAAAAAGTTTAAACTTTAATAAGGATTCACTAAATTTGCGAATTACAAAATAAAAGATGATAGATACTCAATATACAAAAGACTTGCTAGATAGCATTGTTGACGGAATTACAAATGTTAAAGGAGAAGAAATTACAATTCTAGATTTACGCGAAATTGAAAATGCATTTTGTCAATACTTCGTTATTTGTACCGGAAACTCGAATACACAAGTTAGTGCTTTAGCAGGTTCGATTGAAAGAACTGTAAAAACAGAAATGTCAGAAAGACCTTTTCATGTAGAAGGAACACAAAACAATCAATGGGTTTTGTTGGACTACACAAATGTTATTGTCCATATTTTCCAAAAAGAATACAGAGAATATTACGATATCGAAAGTCTTTGGGGTGATGCTGTAGAGACGCGTATCGAAATGGAATATTAATCATAACTGAAACCAAAAAAAAATTGAAAAAAAATAATTTTAAACCTTCGGGGTTTAATCCTACATGGATATATGCCATTATTGGATTATTACTGATTGCATTTCTATTATTTTCTGATAACATTGGAGGTGCCGGCGGAACTACTAAAAATATAGACCGTACGACTTTCCTTTCTTATGTAGAAAAAGGTTACGTAAAAGAAGCGAATCTAGAAAAAGAATCAGGACGTGTAAGTGTATATTTAACGGACGCAGCTCTGAATACTGAAGAATTTAAAAAGTTTAAAAAATCAAACGAAACTTTAAATCCTTTTGCTACAGGCGCTCCAAACTTTATTTTCAATGTTGCTGATGCAGGAAATTTTGAAAAAGACTTTTATGCTAACGTAGAAAAGAGTCCGAATAAAACTGCCGTTCTTAACACACAAATTTCAAATGGTTTTGGAAGTTTGTTTATGAATCTTTTCATTTCATTAATTTTCTTCGGATTAATCTACTTCTTACTATTTAGACGAATGGGCGGAGGCGGATCTGCTGGAGGTGGCGGAGGAATTTTCTCTGTCGGAAAATCAAAAGCGAAATTATTTGAAGGTGATGATCATATCAAAACAACTTTCAAAGATGTTGCAGGTTTAGAAGGTGCAAAAGAAGAAATCGAAGAAATCGTTGAATTCTTGAAACATCCAGAAAAATTTACAAAATTAGGTGGACGTATCCCAAAAGGAGCCTTATTAGTAGGACCTCCAGGTACAGGTAAAACCTTATTAGCAAAAGCTGTTGCTGGAGAAGCAAAAGTTCCTTTCTTCTCGTTATCAGGATCAGATTTCGTAGAAATGTTTGTGGGGGTTGGTGCATCTCGTGTACGTGACTTATTCAAAAATGCAAAGGAAAAATCTCCTTCAATTATCTTTATTGATGAGATTGATGCCATTGGTCGCGCACGTGGAAAATCAAACTTTACAGGTTCTAATGATGAACGCGAAAATACATTAAACCAATTATTAACAGAAATGGATGGTTTCGGAACAGAATCTAACGTAATTGTGATTGCTGCAACGAACCGTGCTGATGTATTGGATAAAGCATTGATGCGTCCAGGTCGTTTTGACCGTATTATTCATGTTGATTTACCTGAATTAAACGAACGTAAAGAAATCTTCGCCGTTCACTTACGTCCATTAAAATTAGGTGAAGATGTTGAAATCGAATTTTTAGCAAAACAAACTCCAGGTTTCTCTGGTGCAGATATATTCAATGTTTGTAACGAAGCAGCTTTAGTTGCTGCTCGTAAAAACAAAGACGTCGTAGAAAAACAAGACTTTTTAGACGCTGTTGACCGTATTATTGGTGGATTAGAGAAGAAAAGTAAAGTGATTAAACCTTCTGAGAAAAAACGTATCGCTTATCACGAAGCTGGTCACGCTACAATTGGTTGGTTAACAGAACACGCTGCTCCATTGGTTAAAGTAACTATAGTTCCTCGTGGACGTTCGTTAGGTGCCGCTTGGTATTTGCCAGAAGAAAGACAAATTACAACGACAGAACAATTGTTAGACGAAATGTGTATGACAATGGGTGGTCGTGCTGCTGAGGAAGTTGTTTTCAATAATATTTCTACTGGTGCATTAAGTGATTTGGAAAAAGTTACAAAACAAGCTTCTGCAATGGTTAGTATTTACGGATTGAACAAAGAAGTTGGTAATGTTTCTTATTACGATTCATCTGGACAAAATGAGTATGGTTTCAGCAAGCCTTATTCAGAACAAACTGCTCAGGTAATTGATAAAGAGGTAAAAACAATGATCGAAGCTCAATATGATAGAGCAAAAGATATTTTACGTGAACATCGCGATCAATTAGATGTTTTAGCTCAAAAATTAATTGAGAAAGAGGTGATCTTTAGAGAAGATTTGGAAGAAATTTTCGGACCAAGAAAATTTGTAAACGAATTAGATCAAATCGAAGAAAAACAAGAAGAGGCTATAGAAGCTGATTCAGAACAAGTTGTTCAACCAGAATCTGGAAATGATATTTAATCAAATTCATTCAAAATAATAGAAAAAATCGTCCAAATAGGACGATTTTTTTTTTACTTCTTATTATATTGTTAAAATTTATTACCTTTAGGCTGTAATTGATTAATTTCATATAAAATCATGAGTTTTCATGTGGAAAGCAATTAAAAACCTACTTAAAAAAGCTACTGAAAAATCAGCAGAGAATTCAGATGATAATCAAATTGATTTATTTCATCCAAATTATGCTGACCAAAAAATTTCTATAGATGAAGTATTTGCTACAAATTTTAATGTAGGTGGTGGACATTTTTTATTTTGTGATAATATAGAGGAGGCTTCTAAAAACCTTAAAGAGATTGTCAATTACGAAAATGTAACCGAATTAATTTGTCCTGATCCAAATTTACAACAGGTTCTTAATTCAGTCAATATTCCTTTTGTCGAAAATCCATGCGACTCTCGTTATACGCTTAGTTTTCTTAGTTGCGAATTTCTGATTGCTTTTGATGGAAGTATTATGTTATCGGCGCATCAAACTTATGGTAGAAATATTGCTGATTTTCCGTCAAATTTTATTATCTATGCACGCCCGTCACAATTAGTGGAAAATGTGAGTGTGGCATTACAGAAATTACGAACATTAAAAAAAGATAACCTTCCATCTAAAATAACTTCGATTCGAGGAAAAAATATGCACAAATTTCCCAACGTAGACAACGCGAAGAATATTTATTTGTTATTGGTTGAAGATTAGCTATGAAAAATTTAGCAATTAGAGCTTTCTCTGGACTTATTTACGCACTTATTATATTTTTCGGGACAACGATAGATCCAAAAGGTTTGATTGTTTTGATGATGGTTTTTGGACTTTTTTGTTTGTACGAGTTTTTTAAAATCACTAATCTTACCAATAAACTTTATCAATTAGGAGCACTTTTAGCTGCCTTAGTTGTTTTTGGATATTATGGAAAAGAATTTTTAGAAGCTTTCGAAACTTCAAATCATTACTATTTTCATTTAAAAAGTTTGTACTTCATCATTCCAGTTTTATTTGTTTTTAGTATTTATATTATTTTCAAATCAACCAATGAATTATTGAACGATTTTGGAAAAGCTACTTTAGGTTTAACATACGTTATCGCACCATTTGTCTTAGCATTAACTTTACCTAGTTTTGATTATAATTTAGGTGAAAAAGTGATGCATTACGAAGTGTTTTTCGTTTTCTTATTACTTTGGAGCAGTGATACATTTGCATATTTAACAGGAAACTTAATTGGAAAACATAAATTAGCACCTAAAATTTCGGGAGCAAAAACGTGGGAAGGTTTTTTTGGAGGAATTATTTTCACCATTATCGCTGGATTCTTAATTCAGAAATATTTTGGAGAGAACTTGCACGGAAACTGGATGATTATTGGTTTGATCGTTGCAGCATTAGGTCCATTGGGAGATTTGACAGAATCTAAATTAAAACGATTTTTCAATGTAAAAGACAGCTCTAACCTTATTCCAGGACATGGCGGTTTTTTAGATCGATTAGATAGTTTTATATTTGTCGTACCATTTGTTTATTTATATTATTTATTAGTATATACTTTATGAAACTTCACAGAGAAGGAACAGCAATTTTGATAGGTTGCTTAATTTTATTTGCAATCGCTACAGGAGTATTACATTACTTTTTTCCTGTATATGGTTTTTACTTTGCCTTACCATTATGGATACTTTACGGATTTATCGTTTGGTTTTTCAGAAACCCAATTCGTGAATCAGATTCGTCAGAAAATTGCGTAATCGCACCAGTTGATGGAAAAGTTGTTGTATTAGAAGAAGTATTTGAAAGCGAATTTTTGAATCAAAAATGTATTCAATTATCAATTTTCATGACGCCTCTTAACGTACATGTAACGCGTTATCCTGTGAATGGAAAAGTGATTTATTCGAAATATCATCCAGGAAAGTTTTTGGTTGCATTTCATCCAAAATCATCAGAATTGAATGAAAGAACAACTGTTGTTGTAGAGAATGCAGATCATACAAAAGTTCTTTTCAGACAAATTGCAGGTGCAGTTGCACGAAGAATTGTTTGTTACAGTAAAGAGAATGACGATGCTGTTGCGGGTAAAGAATATGGCTTCATCAAGTTCGGATCGCGTGTTGATATCTTTTTACCACTTGATACTGAGATTAATGTAAAGGTTGGAGATAAAACAAAAGGTGGAATTCAGAAAATTGCACAATTGAAATAAATCAGTTAGTTGAACTCAATGTTTTTAACTAATTTTGTCAAAACAATTATAATAATATACCCATACAATAAATTTTGTAAGACATGAAAAAATTAATTCTTTTAGTAGCTGTTGCAGCATTCGCTACTTCTTGTAACTCTAAAGCAAGTGTAAATCACGGAGTTCTTCCAGTTGTTCACGAACCAGCTACTGCAGAAGAAATGCACCACAAATCTGAAGCTACTCACGAAGGTCACGGAAAACATGAGGAAGCTGTTGAAGAAAAACACGAAGAAGTGAAAGATTCTACAAAAACGGCAGAAACTCCGAAAGTTGAGAAAAAAGATACTGTAAAAGCTGGTCATTAAGATTCAGCTTTTTTTGTTTTTATAGATTTATAATCTGCTTATTATCACCTATTAAATAATTTTTATTTTTAGGACGAATATAAAATAAACGTGAAGAAGAGTTGTTTTCAGAAATGATTGATAATATCTCTTGATAAGTAAAAAAACTTGCATCAATTGCAATTTCATTATTTGATAAAGATTTGAAATCTGATTTCTTATCAATCCAAAATAAATTTTCTGCTTTTACTTCTATTTTAGAAGTATTATTAGGTGAATGTAAAGAAAATTTAAATAATTGAATTAAATATTTAATCAAAATTCCCGAACGTAAAAGTTGATAATGCAACCAATTTTTTTGATAATATTTTGCTAAGAAAATCATCATGGCTTCAAAAAAATGTTTATAATATTTTTTATCTTTTTTCGTACTTTCTCCCTTGTAATGTAAAACCGTTATATCTCCTTTATAATAATTTTTATAACCAGCCAATTCTGCACTAAAAGACAAATCTATATCTTCTCCATACATAAAATAACGTGGATCAAATCCTCCAATTTCCTGATAGATTTTCTTCGTGGTGAACATAAAAGCACCAACTAAAATTTCGCAAGGAGCAATTTCAAATTCATCAACTTCTAATTTGTAATAATTATTTTTTTTTGAATGATTAAATCGACTATACAACTTAGAAAATGAATTTTTAGCTGTCGGAATATTACGTTTTGATTCTGGATGAAAATTTCCGTTTGTATCTATCATTCGTACTCCCACAAAACCTATTTTTTCTTTTGACTGATGAAATTCAATCAAAGATTCGAATAAATTCTCTGGAATAATTGTATCTGGATTAAGAATCAGAATATATTCTCCCAAAGCATTCTCAACCCCAATATTATTCGCTTTTGCAAAACCAAGATTTTCATTCTGAAGTAAAAAATTTACAGTAGGAAAAGTTTTTTTTAGGAATATAAAATCAATTTCCGATGAATCATTATCAATTACAATTATTTCGCCATCTACATTTTTTAAAGCTTCCTGACACGAATCAAGACAAAGCTCTAAATGTTTTGGCGCATTATAACTAACAATAATTATCGATAATTTCATCTAAAATTTATTTTCTGAATATGGGATTCGATGTTGTATAGAACGAACTAGCGTTGCTTCGTCCGCATATTCTAACTCATCTCCTACACCAAGACCTCGCGCAATAGTAGAAAAAATAATTTCGGCATTCTTTAATTGTCGGTACAAATAGAAAACAGTTGTATCTCCTTCCATTGTCGAACTTAAAGCAAAAATTATTTCCTTCACATTTTCATTTTGAACACGATCAACCAACGTTTGGATATTCAATTGACCAGGTCCAATACCTTCCATTGGAGAAATCTTTCCTCCTAAAACGTGATATTGTCCTTTAAATTGTCCTGTATTTTCAATCGCCATCACATCACGCACATCTTCCACGACACAAATTATAGTTTCTTCTCTCAATGGGTTGTTGCAAATATCACAAACCTCATCATCAGAAATTGTATGACAATGTTGACAATATTTAACATCATCTACCAAATGAGAAAGCGCTTCGGACAAAGCCGTCGTTTGAGATTTGGGACGATTTAACATATGTAAAACAAGTCGCAAAGCTGTTCTCTTTCCTATTCCTGGCAAATTTGACATCTCTTCTACAGCTCGCTCTAAAACCTTGCTTGGGTAATTCATTCGTTCAAAAAATTATAGACAACAAATTTACAATTTTATCTTCGGAAAATTAATCTATCATCATTCACTCAAAAATATTAAATTTGGGCTTATTTACTAAATAAATTATGAACTCAACAATTTTACTACTTTGTGTTATCGTATACTTTGTAGGACTTTTAGTGATCTCTTACTTCACCAGTCGAAATTCTGACAATCAATCTTTTTTTAACGGAAACAAAAAAAGTAAATGGTGGTTGGTGGCTTTCGGAATGATTGGGACAAGCCTTAGTGGCGTTACTTTTATTTCGGTTCCGGGTACGGTCGGAAAATTAACTGGTTCCGAATATATTTACGGAGGATTCGAGTATTATATGATGGTTATCGGATTTTTTCTTGGTTATTTTATCGTCGCGGGGGTATTACTTCCACTCTATTACCGAATGAATCTAACCTCAATTTACACCTATTTAGGAAAACGTTTCAATGTTGAAGCACATAAAATGGGATCGGTTTTCTTTATTATTTCTCGTGGAATTGGCGCAACAGCACGTTTATATTTAGTTGTAAATGTGTTACAAATATTTTTATTAGACAATTTAGGCGTACCATTTTGGGCAACAACATTTGTCTTATTATTGATGATATTATTATACACGTTCGAAGGTGGAGTAAAAACAATTGTCGTAACCGACACCTTGCAAACATCATTTATGATCATTAGCTTGATTGCTTGTATTTGGTTTATCCTTTCGCATCTTAATTTATCTGTTGGTGAAGCTTACGATAGGATGCAAGCCAAAAACTATACCCATTTCATTAATCTTGATCCAAATTCGAAAACTTATTTCTTAAAAACAATTTTGGGCGGAATGTTTATCACAATTGCGATGACTGGTCTTGACCAAGAAATGATGCAAAAAAATATTTCTGTTGATAATCTTCAAAACTCAAAAAAGAATATGTTGACGTTTGCTGGAACATTATTGATTGTTAATTTAGCATTCCTATTTTTGGGTGGATTGCTTTATTTATACGCAATGAGTGAAGGTGGTTTTTATACTGCTGATGGTTTCTTTATGGAACAAGGCGGACAAAATATTATGGGTGATGATATGTTTCCTGCGCTTTCGCTTTTAGGACATCATTTCCCAATGATTATTTCTGTAATTTTTATTATCGGATTAATTTCTGCTTTATTTCCTTCTGCCGACGGAGCTTTAACGGCGGTTACAAGTTCATATTGTGTCGATTTATTAAACATCAACGAAGACAAAGAAAAATCAGAAAAAGAAAAGAAAAAGATTCGTATTCGTGTTCACTTAATTTTCACGGTAGTTTTCTTTATCTTGATTATGGTTTTTAAAACGATTAACAACAAATCAATTGTTTATCTTGTGATGGAAATTGCAGGTTATACATACGGACCGTTATTAGGATTGTTTGCTTTCGGTATTTTAACGAAACGTAACATTTACAAAAAATATTCAATTATTACAGTTGCGATTTTAGCGCCTATTTTCACCTATATCATCAACGAATTAGTGATTAATTTTACCGATTACAAAATTGGTGTTGAATTAATCATTTTAAATGGTTTATTAACCTTCATCGGTTTATGGTTGGTAAGCTCTAATCGTCAAAAAGAATTAAATTAAAAATGGAAAAGAAATTAAAATTAATCTGGGATTTTTATGGTCCCGATGCTATACCAACTGCAAAACATCATGCAATTCACTTGAAACAATATGCAGAAAAAGAAAAGTTACAAAGTACATTTTCTGAATTTGTAGAGGTTGAACCAGAATATGCAGTTGCTTATTTGGTGGTGGTAGAATCTGAAATGATACAAGTCCGTGACGCTTTGATACCTCATCGTGGCGAATGGCATGTGGAAGAGGAATAAATAAAAAAGACGAAGTTTTGCTTCGTCTTTTTTATTAAAAAACATCTCTCTGTACCCTTTACAATTAGAAGATTACAAAAAGATAAATAAACGTTGTAAAACTCTTGCCTTCTTATTAACTAACTTCAAGCTTCTTCTTTATAAACTTCAGCGCTGGTTTTTATAGTCTCATAAGTAGGTTAGCTATTATTACCGATTATTCTCCCCAATTGTAGTGATTTATGTTCTACGATTTTTTTGCCCTACAAAAAAGAATTATTTTTGTTCAAATTTTTATAAACAAACAATGACACTTCAAGAACTTCAAACACAAGTACAACAAACAAGGAGAGATATTTTGAGAATGGTACATGCCGTAAATAGTGGACACCCAGGTGGATCATTAGGTTGTGCAGAATATTTTGCTGCATTATACGGTAAAATCATGACTTACTCTACAGACTTCTCTATGGACGGAAAAGGAGAAGATTTATTCTTCTTATCAAACGGTCACATTTCACCAGTTTTCTACAGCACATTAGCTCGTTCAGGATTCTTCCCTGTTAGCGAATTAGCTACATTCAGAAAATTAGATTCTCGTTTACAAGGTCACCCAACAACACACGAAGGTTTACCTGGAATTCGTATCGCTTCTGGATCTTTAGGACAAGGTTTATCAGTTGCTTTAGGTGCTGCTCAAGCAAAAAAATTAAACAACGACGATAAATTAGTTTACACATTACATGGTGACGGTGAATTACAAGAAGGTCAAGTCTGGGAAGCTTTTATGTATGCTGCTGGTAAAAAAGTGGATAATGTAATTGCAACGATTGACTACAATGGTCGTCAAATTGATGGTGATACAGACCACGTTTTACCATTAGGAGATTTGAAAGCTAAATTAGAAGCTTTTGGATGGATTGTTTTAGAAGAAAAAGATGGAAATAACTTAGAAAAAGTAATTGCTATTTTAGAAGAAGCTAAAACATTAACAGGAAACGGAAAACCAGTTTCAATTTTATTACACACAGAAATGGGTAATGGAGTTGATTACATGATGGGAAGCCACTCTTGGCACGGAAAAGCGCCTAACGACGAGCAATTAGCTTCTGCATTAGAGCAAAATCCTGAAACTGAATTGACAGATTATTAATAATTTCAACACAATCAAAATACTATGAAAACGTTATTTTATTCTATACTTACGCTTTGTTCTTTAACAGCCTTTGGGCAGGAAAAAACATATTCTTTTGACAAAAAAGTATCGTATAAAATCAATTTACCAGAAGAATATCAGACTTATTTAGATGGTCAAAAAGATTTATTTTTTGTAACCTATATTTCTAAAGACGCTGTTTTAGGAACTTCGGAAGGAGGTCCTTATACTTCAGGAAGCTTTAATAAAGATGCTTTCTTTATCAACAACAGCAAGTTTTTCGAAGTATATGCCAATTCATTAGAAAATCAATTATCGATAAAAGCCCCTTATTATTACGAAGGTATATCGGATGATAGTTTAAAACCTTATTCAGATAACTTGTTCGAGAAATTTATTTCAGTTAAAAATCTAAATTCATCTACAACGATCAATGGATATAAGTGTAATGAATACGAATTAACATCTAAAACAGATTTCGAAACAAAATCTTCTACATTATGTGTTGATGAAAAAAATGCAATTAATAACGTTGCGATTATGTTTCCTCAAACAAAATTGAAAGGGCTTTTAATTAGATATGACGCAGGAGATTTTAATGGATTAACGATTCAAAATATTGCAAATTCTAACGTAAAAGTAACTTTTGATGAGAAAAAAGAAATCGAAAGTTTTACTAACGAATTGGCAAAAAAGAAACAAGAATACGATAACATGATGTCGTCTGTAGATACGGCTTATGCAGCCGAAGCAGTAGCTTATTCACCAGACAATCGTTACGAGGATCCTATTATTAATTATTACAATTATCAAACATCAGAAAGTGATAACGTAAATAGTCTTTTTGGAACTGTTGCTTCATTAAATTATAGCTTGATTTATAATGATAGTGATTATGATGGAAATCCTGATATAGAGCGTTCTAAAGCTTTGGCAACTGCGCAAGGTTCTACAAATCAATTGGTAAAACAATTCAAAAAGAATAAATTAGCAAACAAAAGCGAAGTAAAAGAATTAAATAACCTTTTCAAAACGTATTTCGATGATGCTAAAAAGTTTAAATTAACAGAAGTTTCAACAGATTATGATGAAGCGGCTGTAGCAGTAGATTCTGCTGTTGCTGCAACAGAAGTTAGTTTAGCCGAATATTATGATCCTTATACATCTGCTTACAAAACGACAGATATTAGCAAAATCGATTTGGCAATCGACAATCCAGACATTCAAGATTTCATGAAAGTTGCACCAGAACATTGCAAAAATTTGAAAGCTAAAATTCCGACTTTTACAGATAAAGATTTAGGAAATTTGGTTTACAATTACGCAGGACAAGTGTGCGATATGTACATTTATCAAAGCGGAAGTGTTGCTCTTTCGGGAACAATTGATGCAATAAGAAAAAGTGTTTTAGAAATCAATAACAAATATGATAAACTGAAAAAAGAAGACAAAGATAAGTTAACTACTTTCTTGAATTCTTTGGATTAATACTTATCAAATCAATTCGATAATGAAAAAATCAATCAGTTTTATATTAACGCTTTTTACATGTTTAACTTTCGCTCAAATGCAATCGTATAAATTCGAAAACGTTATTCAATATCGTATCAAAAGTGATTTCTATTCAGATTTTTTGGACATTTTATCAACCAAAGATTACAAAGCACATTTGATGATTACGCGAACACCGATGGGAAACTTCGCTTCATTAAAAGTAAACGACAATATGTATTCTGTTTACAGCGAAGAAGAAAATCCGAAGGTTTTTAAAATTGATTTCGAAGGCACAAAAGATTTATTAGGAAATTCTTTTTTAGCGACTAATAATCCAAGTTTAACAAATTCCGCAATCGGAAATAGTTATGTTGCGAATAGAACTGGTCAAAAAGAAACGATTCTAAATAAACAATGTGAAGTGTATAACATTTTCAGAAAAGATAATGACAACGACAATGGTACAGAAATTTGCATCGATACAAATTCTAACATCAACACCGTTCCGTTTATCAATTCTGAACTAAATTTGAAAGGCTTGATTTATCGAGTTGGACATAATATTGTGTTAGAAAATGTTGAAATCTTAGAAAATTGGATAAAAAAGAGCGCCGAAGAGGAAGAAGAAATTAATGTTTCGCCAAATGATTTTATTTATCAATTTGATGAAAAAACAGAAGTAGAAAAATACAAAAACGAATACAAAAAACAAAAACAATGATAGACTTAACATACACAGAAAAAAAAGATACACGTAGTGGATTCGGAGATGGATTGACAGAGTTAGGAAGAACAAATCCTAACGTTGTTGCATTGTGTGCTGACTTGATTGGTTCATTGAAAATGGATCAATTTATCAAAGAAAACCCAGAGCGTTTTTTCCAAATTGGTATTGCTGAAGCAAACATGATGGGAATTGCTGCAGGTTTGACAATTGGAGGTAAAATTCCTTTCACAGGAACTTTCGCTGAATTTTCTACAGCTCGTGTGTACGATCAAATTCGTCAATCTATCGCTTACTCTAACAAAAATGTAAAAATCGCTGCATCGCACGCTGGTTTAACGTTAGGAGAAGATGGTGCAACTCATCAAACATTAGAAGATATTGGTTTGATGAAAATGTTACCAGGAATGGTGGTTATCAATCCTTGTGATTACAATCAAACTAAAGCGGCTACAATTGCTGCAGCTGAATATGAAGGTCCTGTTTACTTACGTTTCGGTCGTCCTGCTGTTCCAGTTTTCACACCAGCTGACCAAAAATTTGAAATTGGTAAAGGTATCTTAATGAACGAAGGTTCTGATGTAACAATTGTTGCGACAGGTCACTTAGTTTGGGAATCTTTGGTTGCTGCTGCTGAGTTAGAAAAAGAAGGAATTTCTTGTGAGGTGATCAATATTCATACAATCAAACCATTGGATGAAGAAATTATCTTAAACTCTGTAAAGAAAACAGGAAAAATTGTAACAGCTGAAGAACATAATATTTTAGGTGGTTTAGGTGAATCTGTTGCAAGAGTTTTAGCTCAAAAATTACCAACAAAACAAGCTTTTGTTGCGGTTAATGATAAATTCGGTGAATCTGGAACACCTTCAGATTTAATGAAAAAATATGGAATCGATTCTACTGCTGTAATCGAGAAAGTAAAATCTTTACTTTAATTCCATCATAATATTAAAAAGGAGCTAAAAAATTTAGCTCCTTTTTTTATAGGTTAAATATAAAATAGGTTGGTTGAAAAAGCAAAACTGCTTTAATCCTATATATATTTTGCAAAATTAGTTTATATTACTAACTTAAAAAATACTCATTTAATGGTATTTTATTAACTTTTACTTGTAAGCATATGAAAAAAGCAAATCAAAAATCTATTACTGAATATGCAAGTATTGTAAAAAAACTATGGAGTGAAAATACAGATCGTAGAACCTTAAACGAAAAAAATGAGAGTTTTCAATCGATTAATGATTATTTACAAACTTTAAGAAGTCTTGCTCTTGGTGAATCTTTTATGTATTTCATCAATCCTAATTCTGCAACATTCGAATATGTTTCTCCTCAATGCGAAGATATTTTGGGTTATCTTCCTGACGAATATACAGCTGAATTATGTGTTCAAATGGTACATCCCGATGATTTGCAACATGTGATTGATATTCAGCAACGAATTGCAAATTTTAGTATGGAAATTGTCCCTGAAGAAAGAATGAATTATAAATTTACTTATGATTTTCGTGTGATAGATAAAAAAGGAGAAATTCATCAAATTCATTTGCAACATTTCTTTTACGAATTAAGTAAAAATTTTTTACCAAATCGAGTTTTTTGTTTAGCGACTGACATCACACAAATAAAGGTTGGAGGAAAGCCTATTATGCATATTTACAACATCAAAGATGGATTGAATAATCTTCTTAATTCAAAAACAAATTCATCTTTACAACTTACAAAAAAAGAAACGGAGATTATCGAATTTCTGATTAAAGGCTACACAAGTCAGGATATAGCAAACGCTATAGATTTAAGTAAACATACTATTGACACGCATCGAAGAAATATTTTGAAAAAGAACAACTGTTCTAATACTTCAGAATTATTTAGTCTTTACTTCAAAAAATAGAAAAAAGCAAGCCGATAAGCCGGGTTCTGTCACCTTAATAAATCAAGATGCTTTGTCATTTATCTAGTATTTTAGTTACCTAAAATATCAATCTGCCTACCCCCCAGCAACGAACGAGTAGCTCTTAACTGCTGGTATACATGGCATTGCTCCGCATAGAGTTTACCTGGTTTCACTACAGCCGAACTGTACATACTTTCTGTTGCACTTGTCCTCGCCTCTCGACGGACGGGCGTTACCCGCTATGCTTACTCTTTGGAGCCCGGACTTTCCTCTTCACATACATGAAGCGACAAAGTGGCTTGCTGAGCGCAAATGTACGGCAAAAGTTACCGAAATAAAAAAGGCTTGAACAAAAATGTTCAAGCCTTTCTATTATAGAAACTTAGAAATTATTCTGATTTTTCTTCTTTCGTTTTTCCTTTTACAGAAATTTTAACACCATCTTTTGCTTCATTTAAATCAAGAGTTAATTCATCTCCTTCACTAATTACAGCATTGATAATTTCTTCTGCCATTGGATCTTCGATGTATTTCTGAATAGCACGTTTCAACGGACGAGCTCCATAATCTTTATCAAATCCTTTGTCTGCGATAAAATTCTTCGCTTCCTCTGTTAATTCAATATGATAATTCAAAGCTATTAAACGCTCGATTAAACTTGCTAATTCAATATCGATGATTTTCATGATGTCTTCTTTTGTCAATGAATTAAAGAAAATAATATCATCAATACGATTCAAAAATTCTGGCGCGAAAGCACGTTTTAAAGCTGTTTCAATTGTTGATTTTGCGCGTTCATCAGCAGAATCTTTCTTAGATGAAGTTCCAAATCCAACACCATCTCCAAACTCTTTCAATTGTCTTGTACCAATGTTAGACGTTAAAATGATAATCGTATTACGGAAATCAACTTTACGACCTAAACTATCTGTTACATGACCATCATCCAAAATTTGTAACAAGATATTGAATACATCTGGATGCGCTTTCTCAATCTCATCTAACAAAATTACCGCATATGGTTTACGACGAACTGCTTCTGTCAATTGTCCACCTTCTTCGTAACCAACGTAGCCCGGAGGTGCTCCAACTAAGCGAGAAACGGCAAATTTCTCCATGTATTCTGACATATCGATACGAATTAACGCATCATTCGAATCAAAGATTTCTTTCGCCAAAACTTTCGCTAATTGTGTTTTACCAACACCCGTAGTTCCTAAAAAAATGAATGAACCAATTGGTTTGTTCGGATCTTTCAATCCTGCACGATTACGTTGAATTGCTTTTACAACTTTCGTTACCGCTTCATCTTGACCAATTACTTTTCCTTTCATTAACTCATTCATCTGAGCCAATTTTTTCAATTCTTTTTCAGCTACACGATGTACAGGAACGCCAGACATCAACGAAACAACTTCCGCTACATTTTCTTCTGTAACTGTTTCACGATTCTCTTTCGATTCTTGTACCCATTTTGCTTGCTCACGTTTCAAATCACTTTCTATTTGTTTCTCTGAATCACGTAAACGAGCAGCTTCTTCGTATTTTTGAGATTTTACAACTTTCGTTTTCTCTTCGCGAACTTCTTCTAATTTTGCTTCAAGATCTAAAATTTCTTGAGGAACTTTTATATTCTTGATATGCACGCGAGAACCCGCTTCATCTAAAGCATCAATCGCTTTATCTGGCAAGAAACGATCTGTAATATAACGTGTTGTCAAATTTACACAAGCTTGCAACGCTTCATCTGTATAATTTACATTATGATGCGCTTCATACTTATCTTTGATATTATGTAAAATCTGTAATGTTTCTTCTGGAGTTGTTGGTTCAACCATCACATTTTGAAAACGACGAACTAATGCACCATCTTTTTCAATATATTGACGATATTCGTCCAACGTTGTTGCTCCAATACATTGTAATTCACCACGCGCCAAAGCAGGTTTGAACATGTTAGAAGCGTCTAAAGAACCCGTAGCTCCTCCTGCTCCAACAATTGTATGTAACTCATCAATGAAAAGAATAATATCATCATTTTTCTCTAATTCATTCATGATTGCTTTCATACGCTCTTCAAATTGTCCACGATATTTAGTTCCAGCAACTAATGATGCTAAATCTAATGTTACCACACGTTTGTTGAACAATACGCGCGAAACTTTACGTTGTACAATTCTTAACGCTAAACCTTCTGCAATTGCAGATTTACCAACACCTGGCTCTCCAATTAACAATGGATTGTTCTTTTTACGACGAGAAAGAATTTGCGAAACACGTTCTATTTCTTTTTCGCGTCCAACTACAGGATCTAATTTTCCTTCTTGCGCAATCGCTGTCAAATCTCGTCCGAAATTATCTAAAACTGGTGTTTTACTTTTCGAAGTAGGTTTACTTGTAGATGCACGCTCAAAATCGTTATCAGAATCACCTCCATCAAAAGATGGATTTTCTGCACGAGGAGATTGAATTTCCTCATCTTGAAATTGAAATTTGAATTCCTCCTTTACTGTATTGTAATCAATATCCAACTTATTCATCAATTTTGTAATCGGATCGTTTTCATTACGAAGAATACACAATAATAAGTGAATTGTATTTACAGTCGGACTTTTAAACAATTTTGCTTCTAAGAATGTTGTTTTCAACGCTCTTTCAGCTTGTTTTGTCAAACTCAAATTTTTTATATTATTACCTGGAGTTTCTTTTGCTGGGTTTAGCTTTTCTATTTTTTGACGCATTTCGTCTAAATCGACATTCAATGCTTCTAAGACAGAAATGGCTTTCCCTTCACCGTCGCGAATAATCCCCAACAGAAGGTGTTCCGTTCCTATTTGGTCGTGGCCTAATCTCAACGCTTCTTCCTTACTATAAGAAATAACGTCTTTTACTTGTTGTGAGAAATTATCGTTCATTTTATTATTTAAGCTGTCTTTAACAAATATAATTATTCTGATAGACTATAGCATAAATTATGCCTATGTCCGAAATGATTTGATGATTCCTTAAAATAACGAATTATTGTCTATTAATTTCAAAATAGCTGACAATATTTCATATCAATTCTTAAAGAATTCATAATAATTTGAGAGATAGATGTCGTTGCTAAAAAATCGTACAAATCACCTTTTTTCATTTTCAAATCATCGTGAAGTTCTAAAATTTCTTCGGATTTTAAATCATTATTTTGATTAAAAATTTCATCAATTTCATTTCTTCTTTCAGGACTGTACAATGTCGACGAACACCATGTCACAATTTTTTCTTGCGAAATATCTTTTACGCTCAGTTTATTTTCATTCCAAAACAAAAGGTAAGCATTTTTAGTTAGTCTTTCAAAAACAAAAATTGTAAAAGGTGCGATTCCTGACAAATTTTCCGAATTAATAAACTCATTTACAGAATTATATTTCAATAAATCTAATAAGATAATTCCTCTACTTTCTCTGTATTTTTCTTTGAAATGCATTGGTTTTTCGATTCCTCCATTCAAAATACACGCAACATATTGTTCCGAATAAAAAATCCAAGTTCCATTTGCGCGCTCATCTACAGGCGAAAAATAAGTTTTATCAAAACGCTTTTGCTCCACAATCTCTTTAGAAGAAGAACGATTTATTTCCTCATCTCGGTTGTGCGTCAACACAAATTCATCCTCATTTCTGTAAAAACTGATTATACACATCTCATTTTTCAATTTAGTTCAAATGTAAAAATTTATCTTTGCAAAGAATTATGAGTATTCAGAAAACTATAGCGCATTCCTTTGATGAAATGAAATCGATTCTTTTGCAATTTGACGATCTGTCTTTTCAAAAGGAATTAGAAATCATTTCTGGTGCTTCTGTTGGTCAACATTTTCGTCATATTATCGAGTTTTATTCGTGCTTTTTACAAGCGCAAAAAAACAATTGTATTTGTTATGATGATAGAGAGCGAAATCGTGCTTTAGAAAATTCGGTTGTTGAAAGTTTGAATACGCTGAATCATCTAAAATCACAAATAGAACGTTTAGATTTAGAAAAAACAATTCAGCTAAAACAGAATTATTACGGAGAGAATTTCACAATTAATACCACAAATTATCGCGAATTAATGTATTGTTTTGATCATAGCATTCATCATTTTGCGTTGATTAAAATTGCGATCGAAACTCATTTTTCAACGATTAAAATTCCACAAAATTTTGGAATTGCATCTTCTACAATTGCTTTTCAAAATCAAGAAAAATGAATCCGAAAATAACAAAATGGACACGATACGAATTTTGGCCATTCTGGTTATTTTATGCGCCATTGACACCTTGGTACATTTATAAAATCTTTCAAACAGGCGCTCCAGCTTACTTTTGCTCGGCAAATCCTACAATGAAATGGGGCGGATTTATTGATTATTCTAAAATTGATTTACTCAATCAAATTGATAAAAATTATAAGCCAAAAACCATTTTTTTTGATGAATTTACAACACAAGAAATTCCGTTTAATTTTCCCTTTATTGCAAAACCAAATCTTGGTGAACGTGGAATTGGTGTAGAATTAATCAGAAATGAAATTGATTGGAAAAATTATTTAGAGCAAAATAATCGAGATTTAATTTTACAAGAATATATTCAATCAAACTTTGAGTTTGGTGTTTTCTATGTTAGATTACCAAAAGAAAAAAATGGTAAAATACTGTCGATAACAGCAAAAGATTTTTTGACGTTTACGGGTGATGGAAAATCAACTTTGAAAGAATTAATTGAACAAAATTTAAGAGCTTTTTACCGAAAAGAGTATTTGTTTAAACGTTTACAAAAAGAACTAAATTCAGTTCTTCAAAAAGATGAAAAATTATTGGTTGAACCAATAGGAAATCATAGTCGAGGAACAACTTTTTTAGATGGATCTTCTCTAAAAACGTCTAAATTAGAAGAAACTATAGATCAAATCGCACAAAAAATTGATGGTTTTTATTATGGTCGTATCGATTTGAAAGCAAAAAGTTTAGAAGATTTTCAGAACGGAAATTTTGTCATACTTGAAATTAATGGTGCAAATTCTGAAGCAACTCATATTTATGATCCGAATTTTAATTTGATAAAAGCTTATAAGGAAGTGATTAAGCATTTGAATTACCAACATAAAATTGCTGTTCAAAATCATCAATTAGGCGTGAAATGGACAGATTGGAAATTGCTTGCGAGAGAATTAATAAAACGCTATTAAACTTAATTTGACCAAAATTGGCAGATTTTCTGGAAAGGAATAAAGATTGAATGATGTTTTCAAAACCAATTTTATGAGTTATCCTTTTCCGAAGAAAACTATTATAATTCCTCTGCTACTGCTTATACCAATGTGGATTATCTTTTTGTTCCAACAAAACGGATACAATTTAAACGGTTGTTACGGCGTTATTCCGAGAACTTTCGTAGGATTGAAAGGAATTCTGCTCTCACCTTTATTTCATTCGGGTTGGAAACACATTATCAGTAATACCTTTCCGTTAGCATTTCTTAGCTTTATCGCACTATTGATGTACGATAGATTAGCTTATTATGTTATTTTTTTTGGTTGGATTTTATCAGGAATTATTCTTTGGATGATTGGAAATCCTCCTTTTTTAGATGATAATGTAAGTTGCCATATCGGAGCAAGTTCTATCGTTTATTTATTGGCTTCGTTCATATTTTTCAGTGGAATTATTAGAAAAGAACGCGGTTTAATGGTGATTTCATTAATCATTATTTTATTATACGGCGGAATGATTTGGGGAATGGTTCCTCAAGAAATTTTACCACAATTAAAAACAGATACAAGTAGTAATTCTATTTCTTGGGAAGGACATTTAAGTGGATTTATTTCGGGTGAATTTTTCGCTTATCTGTTTAGAAATATTGGTCCACAAAAAGAAGTTCCGAAATGGGATCAAGAAAATTATTATGACCCGCAAGCTGAACGTTTATGGGATATTTACCAAGAACAAGAACGTTTGAAAACAGAATATTTGGAATCGTTGGAAAATGAAGATGATAAAAATATTGAACCAAATTATCAAACAAAAACCCCTGAAAATTAATTTTCAGGGGGTTTTATTTTTTCAAATTCTTCTTAGAAAGGCATTCCAGGAATGTTTGGTAAATTTTCTTGAGCTGTTTTTTTCGCTCTGTCAATTGCTTCTGTTTTTACTTGTTCCAACGCTTTGTTTAACGTCATCACTAACAAATCTTCAATTTCTTCTTTTTCCATTCCTTCAGCAAGTTCAATATCTTTTATTGTTGCTAATTTAGACATTGTAATTTTTACTTTTCCATCGTTAGAAGTCGTTGTAAAAATTTCTCCATCTAATTCATTTTTCAAATCAGAAAATTTATCTTTAAATGAATTGATTTTTCCCATCATTCCCATGATGTCTCCAAAATTTCCAAACATTTGTCTTTATCTTTAATAATTAGTTATTCGTGTAGTTTTTTCCACAATAAATCTTTCAATTCTGTGATTCCTTTTCCAGAAACAGACGAAATAAATATCGTATCAATATCAGTTGGTAATTGTGCTTTAATCTCAGCTTCCAATTCATCATCTAACATATCTGACTTAGAAATAGCTAAAATTCGTTCTTTATCTAACAATTCAGGATTGAATTTTTTCAATTCATTCAACAGAATTTCATATTCTTTTTTATAATCTTCTGTATCGGCAGGAATTAAAAATAATAAGTTAGAATTACGCTCAATATGACGCAAGAAACGATGTCCAAGACCTTTTCCTTCTGCCGCACCTTCGATAATTCCAGGAATATCTGCCATAATAAATGACTGATGATTACGGTATTCTACAATTCCCAAGTTAGGTGTTAACGTTGTAAATGCGTAATCTGCAATTTTTGGTTTAGCAGCCGAAACAGCTGATAATAAAGTAGATTTTCCTGCATTTGGAAAACCAACTAAACCAACATCTGCCAAAATTTTCAACTCCAATGTAACTTGACGCTCGTCACCATCCAAACCTGGCTGTGCATAACGAGGCGTTTGACGCGTTGCAGAACGGAAATGCCAGTTTCCTAGCCCCCCTTTTCCTCCTTGCGCAATAATTAATTCTTGCCCATTTTCTGTTACTTCGCCAATAATATTTCCTTCGTCATCTTTGGCAATTGTTCCGATCGGAACTTCCAAAATAATATCTTCACCGTCAGCACCAGTAGAACGAGATTTACCTCCACGTCCACCGTTTTGCGCACGGAAATGTCTTTTGAATCGAAATTCTAACAAGGTCCAAAGATTTGAGTTTCCAAGAAGCGTGATATTTCCTCCACGTCCACCATCTCCACCATCTGGTCCACCTTTGTCAATATATTTTTCGCGATGCAAACTTGCTGAACCCGCACCTCCATGTCCGGCTCTACAATTTATTTTTACGTAGTCAACAAAATTTGATTGCATAATTTTTCTCTTTTAATTAGTCTGCAAAAGTACAATTTCTAATTTGTTTATTAAAATCTTGTATTATCTATTTTGAATGAATAATTTATAATGACTCAGATTTTTATTTATATTTATTCAATTAATTAACACACTAATATGAATACTAAAAAAAATTTGTCCGAATATATTGATAACGAACTTCTGAAAAAGCAAAAACAAACAAAAAATATTGTAATTATATTTGGATCTTTTATGTTTCTTGCGTTTATATTCTTTATCTACACCGCAATAAAAACCAGTAATTATGCCTTCATAGCTATTGGATGTGGAACTTCTGTTTCATTAATGCCTCTAATCGCCAAACTTTCCATGATTAATAAAGAGATTAAACTACGCAAAAAATAGATTGAAGATTTATGAATAACGAACATTTACAACGATTACTTCCTTTTGGTTATATTTATTTAGTCTTCATGGGAATTATTAAAGAATCTATTTTCTATTATCAATTGGATATTAATATTCTGAAATTTTCGAGCATTATGAATATCTTAATAAGTCCAATTTCTGAAATTACCGCACATCCTTTCCTACTAATCTTTTTTATTATTCTTATTTTTCTACTTTATAGTTTTAAACAGTATTCATTGAAACATCCAGAGAAAAAATTCATTAAGAAATATTACAAGATTAAAGAAACTGATAACCTCACGAACGAAGAATTCACTAAGAAAATTAATCAAAATTTAATTGGATTCTTTTTTGTTATGCTGATTTGTTTCTTTATAGGATTTGGAATTGGTGATGGTAATTTTCTGTCAAAACGAATAAAAAATGGAGATTTAAAATTCGAAAAATATGGGCAAACCTTAACTTTCAATTCTGGTGAGAAAAAAGAAATTTATTTAGTCAATACGAATAGTCTCTATTATTTTTATGTTGTAAAAGGTCAAAAAACTGTTGAAATTTCGCCAATTGGCACAATACAATCAATCGCAAAAAATAAGTAATCAAAACATATTTTTATAATGAATAGGATTGATTAATTTTGCAACATGTACAAACAATTCAAAAACATTTTATTCCAATTACAGCCCGAAGATGCGCATCATTTTGTTACGCGAAATCTAAAAAATTATGCTGCATTTCCTGGAGTTGGAAAATTATTAGATAAATTTTATCAATACAATCATCCAAGTTTAGACCGAGAAGTTTTTGGAATTAAATTCAAAAATCCAATTGGTTTAGCTGCTGGTTTTGATAAAAATGCTGAATATATTGAAGAATTGGACCACTTCGGATTTGGCTTCATCGAAATTGGAACCGTTACACCAAAACCTCAACCAGGGAATGATGCGCCGCGTATGTTTCGTTTGGTAGAAGATGAAGCGATTATCAACCGAATGGGATTTAATAACAAAGGTGTTGATTTTGCTGTTTCGAAAATTAGAGAACTAAAAAATCGTGAAAACTATATTATTGGTGGAAATATTGGTAAAAATAAATTAACGCCAAACGAAGATGCTGTTGATGATTATATCAAATGTTTCAATGCGTTGTTTGATTATGTAGATTATTTTGTAGTTAACGTGAGTTCTCCAAACACGCCTGGATTACGTGATTTGCAAGAAAAAGAACCTTTATTGTACATTCTGAATTATTTGCAACAATACAATAATCAGAACGAAAAACCGAAACCAATTTTACTTAAAATCGCACCAGATTTGACGGATTCGCAATTAGATGATATTATAGATATTGTATTAGAATCTAAAATTGCTGGAGTGATTGCGACAAATACAACCATTTCAAGAGAAGGATTAAAATCTGATCCAGAAATTGTAAAAGAAACTGGTGGAGTTTCGGGAAAACCACTTAAAAATCGTTCAACAGAAGTGATTCGTTATCTTTCTGAAAAATCGAACAAAGCATTTCCTATCATTGGAGTTGGAGGAATTCATACAGCCGAGGACGCGAAAGAAAAACTGGAAGCTGGTGCAAGTTTGTTACAAGTTTATACAGGTTTTATTTATGAAGGTCCTGCTGTTGTAAAAAACATTTGTAAAGGCTTGGTTGAAGGAAAATAGAAAACTTATGACTCCAAATTATATAGATTTAGGATTATCATCCCCTATGAGTGTTGAATTGAGAAAATTAGTCGAAGAACAATTAATTGTTGACTTAAAATACTATGATGTAAAATCTGATAATTTAAAATTTGATTGGTCAAATAGTTGTATTGAAGGTCATCTAAGTAACCATCTTAATAGCTCTTTAGAAAATTACTCAGAAATTTATGTATATGATAATTCTAACAATTTAATTGCAGAAGGTTGGATGGATTATATAAATAGGTCTGAATATTTAGATAAATCTACTTTTTTTATAACGTACTGAGATAATGTAATAATTTGGAACAATAAAGAAAAACTATTTGAAAAATTAGAATTTGGTATTCCTAATCATATTTGGGAGAAAATTCCTGAAAATCTAAAAAAATTCTTGAAAAATGATAAACTGAAAAAAATTCAGCTTGACAATAATAAAAAAGGATTCTCAAAATGAGAATCCTTTTTATTTTATTATGTAAAAGTTGTTCTTATAAAACTTCTTTAATTGCTGCGTTCAATTTTTCGGTAATATCTTCAATAGAACCTACTCCATCAATCTCAATCCATTTTCCTTGCGCTTTGTAGTGTTCTGCTACAATTGCAGTTTTTTCGTAATATTCTGTAATACGATCACGGATAATTTTTTCGTCCACATCATCAGCACGACCAGAAGTTTTTCCGCGCTCTAATAAACGTTGAACCAAAATTTCGTCATCCACAACTAATGCTAATGTAATCGAAACTTCGCTTTCGTATTTATCTGCTAAGATTTTATCTAAAGCTTCTGCCTGAGATGTTGTACGTGGATATCCATCAAAAATATATCCATACGAATTTGGATTGTTATCTAAATGATCAACCAACATATTTGTTGTTACCTCATCTGGAACTAATTGTCCCTTGTCCATATAAGATTTCACAAGAGCGCCTAATTCTGTTTCATTTTTAAGGTTGAAACGAAATAAGTCTCCAGTAGAAATTTGAGGAGTTTGGTACTTTTCTTCTAAAAATTTAGCTTGTGTTCCTTTACCACTACCAGGAGGTCCGAACAATACAATGTTTAGCATTTTGTTTTAATGTTTTATTTGATAAATATCTGGTAAATTTCTTCCTAATCCGTCAAAATCTAATCCATAACCTACTACAAATTTATCAGGAATAGAGATTCCTACTAGATCTACTTTTAAATCTTTTTTGTAAGCATCTGGCTTAAATAATAAAGTTGCTACTTTTAATGATTTTACCTTTTTCTCTTTCAAGATTCGGTGCAACTCTATTAACGTATTACCTGTATCTACAATATCTTCTAAAATAATTACGTGACGTCCTTCAACATTCATCGGAATATCCATCTCAATAGTAATTTTCCCTGTTGATTCTGTTCCTTCGTAAGATTTTAATTTCAAGAATGAAATCTCACATTCTCCTTGATATTGTTTTAAGAAATCGCTGAAGAACATTACAACTCCGTTTAATACACCAACAAAAATCGGTCTTTCGTCTTTGTATTCTTCGTAAACTTCGTTTGCCATATTTTTGATGGCGTGTTCTATTTCTTCAAAAGCGATGTACGGAATAAATTTTTTACCGTGAATTTCTATTTCTTTCATTGTTTGAGATATTCAAATATATACTTTTTTTGATAAAGTTTAAAACATTTATCTATTTTATTAGATTGTCATTGAGAAAATACGTGTTTCTGGCTCGTTATCTATCATTCTCTTATCGAATGTCATACACACATTTCTAACATATGGACGTCCTTCTTCTTTTACGATCAAACCATTCTCTACAAATTCAATCAAATTATCGTCAACCATATCTTGCAACATAGTTTTAATACGATCTACATCATCAAATTTCATATTATCATCAGCCCAAGAAGTTTCTAAATTACACATTAAATTTAGAATATGACGACGCATAATCAAATCTTCTTCTGATAATATATGTCCTTTGAAAACGGATAATTCTCCGTTATTGATTGATTTTTCGTACTCTTCTACTGTCTTCTCGTTTTGTGCAAAACTATACCAAGAATCGCTGATAGAAGAAACTCCTAAACCAACCATTAATTGTGTTTTCGAAGAAGAATATCCCATAAAATTACGATGTAATGTATGGTTTTTCATCGATTGATACATCGAATCTTGTTCTAAGGCAAAATGATCCATTCCAACTTCGAAATAGTTCATTTCCTCGAACATTTTCTTTCCTTCTTCATATAATGCACGTTTCAATTCTGGTGAAGGCAAATCTCCGTCATGAAAACCACGTTGTCCGACACCTTTTATCCACGGCACATGTGCATAACTGTAAAACGAAATACGATCTGGATTTAATTCTTTTGTCAAATTAATTGTTTCCATCATTCCTTCCATTGTTTGATGTGGAAGACCAAAAATCAAATCGTGAGAAATAGATGTAAAACCAATTTCGCGCGCTTCTTCTGTTGCTCTTTTCACATTCTCGAAAGGTTGGACACGATTAATCGCTTCCTGAACTTTTAGATCATAATCTTGTACACCATACGAAATACGTCTAAAACCTAAATTGTATAAAGCCTGTAAATGCTCTTTTGTTGTGTTATTTGGATGACCTTCTAAACTAAATTCGTGTCCTTCGGCAACATCCGCATATTCAAAAATACCATCAATTAATTTCTTCAAATTTTCTGGAGAAAAAAACGTTGGTGTTCCTCCTCCTAAATGAATTTCTTTAATTTTTGGTCGAGATGAAAATAAATCCACATATAATTTCCATTCTTTCAAAACTGTATCAATATACGGAACTTCTACCGAATGTTGTTTCGTAATACGTTTGTTACATGCACAAAACGTACACAACGACTCGCAATAAGGTAAATGAATATAAACTGATATTCCCTCTTCTGCATTACTTTCATCGAAAGATCGTTGAAAAGTTTCAATCCAACCTTGTTTAGTAAAATCATCATTGTCCCAAAACGGAACAGTTGGATAACTTGTGTAACGAGGTCCTGGAATATTATATTTCTGAATTAAATTATCCATTATCTAAAAAAATTAAAAATACTTAATCAACTTGACTAAGTATTATTTAATAAATTTTCTTTAAAAATTATTTTTATAGAATTGCCTGACGAACTCTAACTAATTTAGTTAATAAGTCTTCTAACAAATCTAATTGTAACATGTTTGCACCGTCACTTTTTGCATTTTTAGGATCTGGATGCGTTTCGATAAAAATACCATCAGCACCAACAGCAATTCCAGCTTTAGCAATCGTTTCGATTAATTCTGGCTTTCCTCCTGTTACACCTGAAGCCTGATTTGGTTGTTGTAAAGAATGTGTGATATCTAAAATAACTGGTGCATAATTTTGCATCACAGGAATTCCACGATAATCTACCACTAAATCTCCGTAACCTAACATAGTTCCACGCTCGATAATTGCTACATTATTATTACCAGAATCTGTTACTTTTTCTACAGGAAATTTCATCGCTTCTGGCGAAAGAAATTGACCTTTTTTCAACGTAACATGTTTTCCAGTTTGTGCAGCTGCAACCACTAAATCGGTTTGACGAACCAAGAAAGCAGGAATTTGTAACACATCTACATAAGCCGCTGCCATTTCTGCATGAAAAGGTTCATGGATATCTGTAGTTGTTGGAACATCAAAAGTTTCTCCAACTTTTTGAATAATTTTCAATGCTTTTTCATCTCCAATTCCTGTAAAACTATCAATACGAGAACGATTTGCTTTTTTGAAAGATCCTTTAAAAACATAAGGAATCTCTAATTTATCAGTAATTGTTACTACTTTTTCAGCAATTCTCAAAGCCATATCTTCACTTTCGATGGCACATGGACCAGCAAGTAAAAAGAAGTTTGGCGAATCTTTGTGTTTTATCTTTGATAAAGTTTCTATCATTGTGCAAATTTACACAAAGTTATCGACTTATTTTTCATAATTTTGCCTATACTTTATCATTCTTATTTATCGTTTTATGGATTTTTTATCTAACATTGGTATAGCTGATATTTTTGGCTATCTTGCTTCAGTCTTTATTGTACTAGCATTCTTTTTTTCGAAGATTACAATTATCCGCATTATCAATGCAATTGGTTGTGTATGTTTTGTAATTTATGCTGCTATGATCGAGGCTTGGCCAGTCCTTATTCCAAATGCGATTTTATTTTTAGTTCAGGCGTATTATATCGTCTTCAAACCTGGAAAATAATCTTAAAAAACCATAAAATTGAAAATCCTATCTGCTGTACTAAATAATATTGAAACTGATCAAAGATTAGATAAAGTTTGCCATTCTTTGTTAAAATTTGGATACGATATAGAATTGATTGGCGCGACTATAAACGGTAGACCGAAATTGAATAAACCGTACAAGACATTTTTGATGGAACAAAAGCATCAATCAACAATGAAAAAGTATGCTGAATTCAATTACAAATTGTTTTTCACTTTGCTTAAAAAAGCGGATAAACAAACTATTTTACTAGCGAATGATTTGGATAGTTTACTTCCTTTTTATTTGGTTAGTAAAATCAAAAAAATTCCTTTAGTTTTTGATAGTCACGAAATTTATTCAGAATTACCATCATTACACAATCGTCCTAAAACAAAAAAAGTTTGGAAAACTTTAGAACGTTCTCTTATTCCAAAAATCAAGTATTTTTATACCGTAAGTGATGGATATGCCAATTGGTTTCGCAAGGAATATGGTGCTAATCCGGCTGTGATTAGAAATGTTCCCAACCGAACAAAACTTAACGATAAACAAGATTTAATTTTCTTTCGCTTACCCGAAAATCCAACAAACGATAAAATATTATTGTATCAAGGCGCAATTAACATGAGTCGAGGAATTGACAGAATGATTAAAGCTTTCAAATACATTGATAATTGTCAATTTTGGATTGCTGGCGAAGGGCCTAAAAAAACTGAATACGAACAATTGGTAAAAGATTTAGACTTAACTAATCGCATTCATTTTTTAGGAAATATTCCCCCAAAAACTTTAAAAACTATAACACCTTTAGCTGATGTAGGAATGAGTATGGAAGAAGATTTAGGATTAAGCTATCGCTACGCTCTACCGAATAAATTATTTGACTTTATTCAAGCTAGAGTACCAATTTTAGCAACAAATTTACCAGAAATAAAAAAAATAGTCGAAGAGTATAAAGTTGGAAAAGTGATTGACAACCACTATCCAAAACATTTGGCTGAAAAACTACAAGAAATCTTAGACGAAGGAAAAAGAAGTTACCAAGAAAATCTTGCAAATGCTGCAAACGAACTTTGTTGGGAAAATGAAGAATTGAAATTGAAGGAGATTTTTGAAAAAATAAAAAAGTAGATTAAAATTTAATCTACTTTTCTTCTTTTTTATAAATATGTGGATTTTCCACTACTCCTTTTTTAAATACTTTTCTAACGCCCATTCTTAGTGCGTTATCAACTTGTAAAACTTGATCCAAAACCTTTTGCTCTGGACGACCTCTAAATGAAGTCACATGAAAAGAATCTGTTTCTCTTAATGGTTCTTTAGAAAAATAATAATTTGAAACACATTTTCTAAAACCTTCAAACTTTATTGGAGAAACCGAATGCAAAGAATCATTATGCGTTGCCATTACCGCTAATCGATTGAATTTACTAAAAATCGTAATTTGATCATTTTTCAATCCATTTGGCCAAACTTCTAAATTACCACCATATTCTTCTTTCCAGTCTGGCGTTACATAATACAATAAATTCAACACACGCCACAATTCTCTTTTCGCATCGTGAGAATTATCCAGATGAGGCTGCAAAAATTGACGATTTCCCATCATAGACAAACCTCCAGCATACAAAGATGAATCTGGAATAGGTTGTTTTATTTCGCAAATCTCAGCAATCAAATTTACGATTCTCTCATCTTGAAAAGCATAAATAATTTCCTCTAAAATAGGATGATATTGATTCATTTGAACTGCAATATATTTATCTTCTTTCAAACTTTTTTTCAACACCATTTCTTTTTCTTGTGGAAAAACTTGATTTATCTCCAAAACTGATTCTTCTGGTAATAGATCATCAACCCAAAAATAACCGATCTTATCTTTGCTACTATTGTATTGTTGACTTATTTTTTCCTTTTGATCGATTAATCGTTGTAAAATTATATCTGCGAATTGATTTCTGTTCATAATCATAAAGTTAATTAAAAATTTGTTTCAAAATAATTTCGGCATTCAATTTATCATTCAAATCATATTCAAGCGTATCAATATATTCTTTTGACCCTAAAAAAGGTTGATTTTTTAAATGATTAATAGCTTTTATCAGCTCTGATTTATTCGAAACTTGAACACAAAGTCCACTAATTTTCTCATCATCTATCACATTTTCATTTATTATCGAAAAACGACTATTAAATAATGCATTTATCACTTTTAGTTTTGTTCCAGATTCCTGAAAAGACCAGGCTATATTAAGATGTGCTTTTTCGAAAAGATTTTTTAAATGATCAAAATCTTTCAATTTAACAAATTGTATATGTGGATGATTTTTAATTTTTGCTTTTACCCAATCCTCTCTGCATCCTGACGCAATAACGAAAGAATAATCAATTTCTTTAAAAACTTCTATCAAGAAATCGACTACTTTACAATTGTCCGAAGCTCTCAAATCTCCGTGATACAAAGCAAATTCTCCTTTTTCACTTAATGATTGAAAAGTTTCATTTCCATGAAAAACAGGTACAAATTTTCCTTTATTATATTTTTCTTGAATATAATTTTGTTCAAATTTAGAAAGTGTAAAAACTTCATCAAACTGGTGGATAATATTTTCGTATTGGATATATTTTTTTGCCTCAATATAAAACAATGCTTTTTTCACTAGATTCTTTTCGCTTTCAGCCAATCCGGAAAAATAATTTTGCTCAATATTATGTAGTCTCAAATATTTAGAATAACCTTCAAGAGTATATTTATTCAAAATAAATGTTGTTTTTAGACTTTCAAAAAAAATAGGAGCTTTCAACGATTTAATTCGTTCATACAATAATTTGCTATCCCTCGATCTTACTGAAATAGGATATTTCTGAAAAATATAAAAAGGCTTTTGATGTATTGGATAAAAATAAACTTCTTTAGCATATTTTCTTAAAACATCGCTTTCTATTTCATTAAACCCAAACAGATGTAAATGAATCTCAACCCCAAGTTGATGAAATGCTTTCAATTTATAAAAAACATCTATAACACCTCCATAATTGGGAGGAAATGGAACATCCATACTTATAAAATGAAGCTTATTACCTTGATACATTAGTCAGTTAATTATTTAACAAAAAAAGAGTCTACAACTAAGTAAACTCTTTCTTCAAAATTATATTGTGTAATTTATCTTATTCTGATATCGCTTCCGCAACTTCAAATAATCTTCCGTCTTCACAACGCACTTTACGCGCAGGATAGCGACGAATAATTTCATAATCGTGTGTAGCCATCAAAACTGCACAATTATTATCTTTCGATACCGACAACAATAAATCCATAATATCATTTGACGTTTCTGGATCTAGGTTTCCTGTAGGCTCATCTGCTAAAATTAATTCAGGATGATTTAATAAAGCACGAGCAATAGAAACACGCTGTTGTTCTCCTCCAGAAAGACGGAAAGGCATCATTTTCTTTTTTGACAACATCCCTACCGAATCTAAAACCTCATCAATACGTTTATCGATTGTAGCCTTATCTTTCCAACCTGTTGCTTTCAAAACGAACGTTAAATTTTGCTCAACTGTACGATCTGTTAATAATTGGAAATCTTGGAAAACGATTCCTAAATGTCTTCTAAGATCAGGAATTTTACTTGTTTTCAATGATTTCAAATCCATTCCAACCACAGAACCTTGTCCCGATTGAAGTGGTAAATCACCATAAAGCACTTTCAACAAACTACTTTTTCCACTTCCTGTTTTTCCAATAAGGTAGACAAATTCTCCTTCATTAAGTGTAAAATTAACGTCAGATAATACTAAATGATTTCTTTGATATATAGATGATTGACTTAACTCAATTACATTTTTAGCTTCCATACTTTTCTACAGTCTTTAAAACAAATGTAAAAAAAAAGCTTGAAAGAACGACCTTCAAGCTTATTTTTTATGAATTGTAGCGATTATCTTTTAGCTCTTACTTCACTAACAGTTAATGCTTTTCTTCCTTTCTTTCTACGAGCAGCTAATACTTTGCGCCCGTTTTTAGAAGCCATACGCTCACGGAATCCGTGTTTGTTTCTTTTTTTTCTGTTACTTGGTTGAAATGTTCTTTTACTCATCTTTACTAAGTTTCTAATCCATTACTCGAATGGGTTGCAAATATACAGTTATTATTATTAATTCAAAAATCAAATTGATAGAAAATTACAAAAAAGCTGAATTAATAGTAAACCGCGTTCCGTTCTACACTTTGTAATTTTCGAAGTGCAAATATAAAAACATTTTTTTGTTAAGCAAGAGAAAATTAAAACAATAACAATTAAAACTTATCAACAATATCATTTACGAGGATAAAACAAAGCTATTTTTAGAAGGATTAGAAAAGTTTCCTTAAAACTTTCATAAAACATCAAATATCTTGTTTTTATCAATCTTTTTTTAGCTTAAAATTCGTATATTAGCCACCTTATATAACAAAACAATATGACTGAAGGAGAAAGACTAATCCCAATTAACATTGAGGATGAAATGAAATCCGCTTACATCGATTATTCGATGTCGGTAATCGTATCTCGTGCGCTTCCGGATGTGCGTGATGGCTTAAAACCTGTACACCGTAGAGTATTATTCGGAATGTATGAATTAGGTGTTTTTTCTAATCGTTCTTACAAAAAGTCGGCACGTATTGTAGGGGAAGTTTTAGGTAAATTTCACCCACACGGCGACAGTTCTGTTTACGACACAATGGTACGTATGGCGCAACCTTGGTCTTTGCGTTACTTATTAGTTGACGGACAAGGTAACTACGGTTCTGTAGATGGTGATCCACCTGCTGCAATGCGTTATACTGAAGCAAGACTTCAAAAAATTTCAGACGAATTATTAGCTGATTTAGATAAAGAGACAGTTGACTTTCAACTAAACTTTGACGATACTATCCAAGAACCTACTGTATTACCTACTCGTGTTCCAAACTTATTAGTAAATGGTGCATCTGGTATTGCGGTTGGTATGGCAACAAATATGGCGCCACATAACTTAATAGAAGTTATTGACGGAACAATTGCATACATCGACAATCGTGAGATTACAATTGACGAATTAACACAATACATCAAAGCGCCAGACTTCCCAACAGGAGGTACTATCTATGGCTATGATGGTGTAAAACAAGCTTTCGAAACTGGACGTGGACGTGTTGTTTTACGTGCAAAAACTAATTTCGAAGAAGTACATGGTCGCGATTGTATTATCGCTACAGAAATTCCTTACCAAGTTAACAAGGCAGATATGATTGCAAAAACTGCTGAGTTGGTAAAAGATGGTAAATTAGATGGTATTTCTGAGATTCGTGACGAATCTGACCGTAAAGGTATGCGTATCGTTTATGTCCTTAAAATGGATGCGGTTCCTAACGTCGTTTTAAATAAACTATATAAATTTACTCAATTACAATCATCTTTCAGTGTAAATAATATTGCGTTGGTAAAAGGTAGACCAGAGCAATTAAATTTGAAAGACATGATTTATCATTTCGTAGAACACCGTCACGAAGTGATTGTTCGTCGTACGGAATACGAATTGAGAAAAGCACAAGAAAGAGCTCATATCTTAGAAGGTTACATGAAAGTAATCGGAACACAAGATGATCTTGATCGTGCAATTAAAATCATTCGCGAATCTGCAACACCAGACGAAGCGCGCACAGGGTTAATGGAAGCTTTCGAGTTATCAGAAATTCAAGCACGTGCAATCTTAGATTTACGTTTACGTACATTGACTGGTCTTGAGATTGATAAAATTCGTGAAGAGTACGAAGAAATCATGAAAATGATTAACCATTTGAAAGATATTTTAGCAAACGAAGATTTACGTATGCAAATTATCAAAGATGAGTTATTAGAAATTCGTAAAAAATATGGTGACGAACGTCGTACAGATATCGATTACGCAGGTGGAGACTTAAATATCGAAGATTTAATTCCTGATGAGCAAGTTGTTTTAACGATTTCTCACATGGGTTACATCAAACGTACACCACTTTCTGAATACCGCAAACAATCTCGTGGAGGAGTTGGTAATAGAGCCGCTACAACACGTGACGAAGATTTCTTAGAGTATATGGTTTCGGCATCTAACCACCAATACATGTTATTCTTTACAGAAAAAGGAAAATGTTATTGGATGCGTGTGTACGAAATTCCAGAAGGTTCTAAAACATCTAAAGGTCGTGCAATTCAGAATTTGATCAACATCGAGCCAGATGATAAAGTAAAAGCATATATCCTTACACACGATTTAATGAACGAAGAATACGTAAATAATAATTACGTAATTATGGTAACTAAAAATGGTATCATCAAGAAAACATCTTTAGAAGCTTATTCTCGTCCACGTGTTAACGGTATCAACGCAATTACAGTTCGCGAAGGTGATACATTATTAGAAGCTTTATTAACAGATGGTAAATCTCAAATTATGATCGCTTCTAAATATGGTAAAGCTATTCGTTTCGAAGACGAGAAAGTTCGTCCAATGGGTCGTACTGCTTCTGGAGTTCGTGGTATCAATTTAGGAGATCAACCAGATAATGAGGTTATTGGGATGATTGTTGTCACTGATGTAGAAAAAGAAACTGTATTAGTTGTTTCTGAACAAGGTTACGGAAAACGTTCTTCTATCGAAGATTATCGTGAAACAAATCGTGGAGGTAAAGGTGTAACAACACTTAATATTACTGATAAAACAGGAAAATTAATCGCGATTGAAGCTGTTACAGACGAAGATGATTTAATGATCATTAATAAATCTGGAGTTGCTATTAGAACTGGTTTAGATGAAATTCGTGTAATGGGTCGTGCAACACAAGGTGTTCGATTGATTAACTTGAAAAAGAACGACGAAATCGCAGCAATTGCAAAAGTACAAGTTGAAGAAGAATTGGAAGACGAAGTAGAACTTGATGAAGAGGGAAATCCAATTGTTATAGAAAACACAGACGAAAACAACGAAACTCAGACAGAAGAAACTACTGTCGAGGATCCAAATAATGAATAATCAATGAAAAAATTATTATTTAGTTTAGGTTTAGTTTTAGCAATGTCAACGTCATTTGCTCAAACTAATACAGAAGAATTAACAACAGAACCTACCGTTTTAGCTGAAAAATACAATAAATCAGCAAAAGAAAACTTAGCAAAAGGTGATGTTACAAAAGCAAGTCAAGATTTAGCAAAATTATCTAAATACGAAAACGGTAAAGTTTGGCAAGTCAAAAATAAAGACTCTAAAAAAGACGAATTTTACTATTCTCAAGCCGATTTAGATAAAGCTACAGCTGGTGGTAATTACGCAAAAGCAAAAGAAGTTGCTTTACAACCAAAATATGGTTTTTTGTTGCAATCTGAAGTTTCTAATTTAGCAAACAAAGAATTAGACACTGCAAACAAAGCAATGGACGCAAAACAATTTGCTGAAGCTGGAACAAAATTCTTAAATGTTTTCAACTTAGTTGAAGCTTTAGGTACAAAAGAAGATATCTACAAATATCAAGCAGCAATCTGTTTTTACAACGCAGCTGATTATGACAAATCGTTAACGATTTTGAAAGAATTAGCAGCAAAAGGATTCACTGGGAAATCAGCTAATCAAACAAAAGATTACAACCGTGATATGTATGTTTTAGCACTTAATGGATTGTACAATGCGAAAAAATACGATGCTATCGTAGAAGAAGCAACTACAAAATATCCAAAAGATGCTGATATCAACAATATCGCAACTGGAATTTACCAAGTTTCTGGAAACTCTGATAAAATGATAAAACGCATCGAAGAAGCGATTAAAATTAATCCAAACGATGCACAAAATTATTACAACTTAGGAGTTTTATATTTAGATGACGCTTCTAAAGCAGAAGAATCTAAAAACTTGTTCAAAAAAGCGATTGAATTAAATCCTAAACATTTCGAGTCTTACAACAATTTAGTTTTAGCTATTTTACAACCAGACAAAGAAATTGTTGAAACAATGAACAACAATTTAGGAACATCTAAAAAAGAGAAAGAAATTTACAATGCAAACGAAGTAAAACGCAAAGCTTTGTTTACAGAAGCAGCTCCTTATCTTGAAAAAATGTACGAAATTCAACCAGAAAATCGTCAAGTTATTCGTAACTTAATTCAAGCTTACAAAACTTTAGGAAACGATCAAAAAGAAAATTTCTATCGTGACGCTGAGAAAAAATTAGTAAAATAATTATTTCAATATTTTAAAAAGAAAGGACTTCAATTGAAGTCCTTTCTTATGCTTTATAATTCTGAATGTAGATTTAACGAACTTAGAACAAATCCCAATTTCTTAAATCTGGTAAAAAATGATGCGCTGTCAAATCATAACGAACTGGCACAACCGAAACATAACCTTCCTCTAAAGCACGTTCGTCTGTATCTTCACCTTTATCAAGATTTTTAAACTCTCCACTCATCCAATAATACGTTCTTCCACGAGGATCTTCACGTTTATCAAATTTTTCTTCCCATTTTGCATCAGCTTGGCGACAAACTTTTATTCCTTTTATTTCATGTTCTTTCAACTTCGGAATATTAACATTCAACACTACACCTTTTGGTAATTTATGTTTTAAAACTTGATCAATAATTGTTTTAATAAATTCTTCTCCAGCTTTAAAATCAGCATTATAAGCAAAATCACACAACGAAAAACCAATCGCAGGAATCCCTTCTATTCCAGCTTCTACAGCAGCAGACATTGTTCCCGAATAAATCACATTCACCGACGAATTCGATCCGTGATTAATTCCCGAAATACATAAATCTGGTTTACGAGGCAAAATTTGCGAAACAGCCAATTTCACACAATCCACTGGCGTTCCAGAACACGCATACTCTTTTACATCTTCATCAACTTCTATTTCATCACAAAACAATGTCGAATTTATTGTCACCGCATGTCCCATTCCACTTTGCGGACTATCTGGCGCAACAACATAAACTTCTCCAAATCCTTTTGCAATCTCTATCAACGCTCTTATTCCAGGCGCAGTTACTCCATCATCATTTGTAACTAAAATTAGCGGTCTTTCCATATTTTATTCTTACTTTTATTCATCATTTTTACAAATGTAAAAAACTTCCTTCTAATTTCTTTTTTGTTTTATATTTGAAGGAGTCTTAAATTATTAATTTATATAATACCAACGCAATATGTTAATTAAAAAAACGTATGTATTACTATCGTTTTTATCAATGAGTTTGCTTGCTTTTTGCTTTTGCAAACCCATGTTAGACACAGATGAAGAAAGAGAAAAGTTAATCGTAAAAAATACACGAAACACTCT
The DNA here is from genome assembly GCF_002322895.1 of Empedobacter sp. UBA1574. NCBI lineage: Bacteria > Pseudomonadati > Bacteroidota > Flavobacteriia > Flavobacteriales > Weeksellaceae > Empedobacter > Empedobacter sp. UBA1574. Next base: position 108,641 of record NZ_DCOI01000018.1, read on the forward strand.
AACTTACCTACATTACAAACCTGCTACTGTAGATGATAAATTTTCGGAAAATGTTTTCAACAAATATTTAGAATACATTGATCCAAGCAAACGTTTTTTATTGCAATCTGATTATGATTTATTCAAAAAAGATTATCACAATTTAGATGATTATTACAAATCAGAAAACTTAGGTTTCTACAATTCAACTGTTGATACAATCTACAAACGTATTGCTGAAGCTGAAAAATATTCGATGGATGCCTTGTCAAAACCTTTTGATTTTAATCAAAAAGAGAATTTCAACATCGATTATAAAACATCAAAATTCGCGAAAGACAAGAACGAAGCAAAAGATTTGTGGCGCAAATATTTGAAATATAACGTGATGTTAGAAATCATTTCAATGCAAGACGAATTAAAAGGTCAAAAGAAAGATACATTAGACAACTCTTCTTCTATAAAACCTATAAAAGATCCTTTGGCAGATGAGAAAAAGAAAATCACAAAAGATACGCCTTTTGCAGAAGTAGAAAAGATGGCGCGTGAAGAAGTTAAAGACTTGATTTCTGACTATTTCCGTCGTATAAAACAAACAAAACGCGAGAACTATTTTTCTATTTACATGAACTCGTTCACAGAACAATACGATCCGCACACAACATACTTCTCTCCAACAAGTAAAGAGGATTTCGAATTCGAAATGTCTGGACAAATGGAAGGAATTGGAGCCAAAATACAAGACAAAAGAGGTTACGCTACAATTGCTGAATTAATTGTTGGCGGACCAGCTTGGAAGAGCAATAAATTAGAAGTTGGTGACAAGATCATTAAAGTTGCACAAGGGAAAAATGGTGAAGCTAAAAACATCGTTGGGATGATTTTAAGCGATGCTATTCGCCTAATTAAAGGGAAGGAAGGAACAGAAGTTGTCTTGACTATTCAGAAAAAAGACGGTTCTCAACAAACAATCTCTTTGATTCGTGAAGTGATTGAATCAGAGGAAGTGTTTGCTCGCTCATCTGTTATTACGGACGAGAAAGGAGATAAATACGGAATCATCTATTTACCTGAGTTCTACACGCCAATGGGAAAAGAAGGCGGACGTTATCCTTCGGATGATATCAAGAAAGAAATTGAAATCTTGAAGAAAGAAAACATCAAAGGTCTTGTCTTCGATGTTAGAAACAATGGAGGAGGTTCTCTTGAAGAGGTAGTTAAAATCTCTGGATTGTTCATCAATCAAGGACCAATTGTTCAGGTGAGACGTTCGGACGGAATGCTTAAAATTCACGAAGACAAAGATAATTCTATCGCATACGACGGACCTTTAGTAGTAATGGTTAACGAGCTTTCTGCATCTGCGTCAGAGATTTTTGCTGCAGCAATGCAAGACTATGGTCGCGCTGTTATCGTGGGTTCTCCGCAAACCTTTGGTAAAGGTACTGTACAAACAATCTTGCCTTTAGATCGTCAGTCGGGAAGTGATGAGTTAGGCGCTATTAAGTTAACAATACAAAAATTCTACCGAGTAAACGGAGGTTCTACACAATTGAAAGGAGTTCAGTCGGACATTGCATTAGTTGATCAATTCACTTACGAAGATATCAGCGAAGCTTCTCGTCCAGAAGCCTTGAACTGGGATCAAATCAAACCATTAGTTATTGCAAAATGGCCTTCTGCTTTCGATTTAGCGAAGATTAAAGCGAACAGTAAAACTCGTTTAGCGAACAATGCTCACTTAGCATTAATGAACGAAAGTTTCAAGTTCATCAAATCAATGGAAGATGTAAAAGAGATTCCTTTGAACTTAGAAGATTACAAAACGTACCGTAAAACACGCGAAGATAAAATCAAGAAATTTGAAGCTTTAGACAAGTATAAAAACAATTTCAAATTTACAATGAATCAAAACGATTTGGCAACTACAAAAACAGATACTGTACTGAAAGCTAAACGTAACAATTGGTTCAAAGGAATGCAAAAAGACTTTTATTTAAACGAAGCTGTTAACGTTTTAAGAGACATTAAATAATGGAACAAGAAAACGGTTCATTTTCTCAAATCATATTCAATAAATTTAGAAAGAACACCCTTGGTGTTCTTTCTTTTAGTGTAATAGTATTAGCTGCAATCATTTCTATTTTTGCTTATGTCTTTGCATCCGACAAAACGGAAAATGCAAACAGACAAGACCTAACCATTGCATATTCACCTATAGGTTATCAGCAAAAAACAATCGAAATCCCCTTACCTAATTATTCTGGAAAAACGAACTTTTCTGATTTTATATTCGGGAAAGAGATCGATACCGAACAAATAAGTATTACATCTTACAAAAGAGATGGACAAAGCATTACCTATGTTCCATATATAGGGAACGGACTAAGTGGTGAAGCAGTAAAGATAGATTTGTCAACTTGGACAAAGCATAACATCAAAAATCAAGATATAGAGAAAGATTTTATCTACACAAAAACCTATTTACTTGGAACAGATTCTTACGGAAGAGACTTTTATTCAAGGTTAATTATCGGGACAAGAATTTCTTTTCTTATCGGGTTTATCGCTGTTTTCATTTCATTAGTTGTCGGAATCTCCTTGGGCGCTCTTGCAGGTTATTACAAGGGACGAACAGATAACATTATAATGTGGTTGATAAACGTTGTGTGGTCTATCCCAACATTACTATTGGTTATTGCAATTACCTTAGCTATTGGAAAAGGTTTTTGGCAGATATTTATCGCAGTTGGACTAACGATGTGGGTAGAAGTTGCACGTGTAGTTCGTGGACAATTCCTATCGTACAGAGAAAAAGAATTCGTAGAAGCATCAAAAGCTTTAGGATTTTCGGACACAAGAATTATCTTCAACCAAATATTACCTAATGTCATTGCTCCTATTATCGTTATATCTGCTGCCAATTTTGCTTCGGCAATTTTAGTAGAAAGTGGTCTTAGTTTTCTTGGAATTGGTGCACAACCTCCTACTCCGTCTTGGGGAAATATCATAAAAGAACATTATAATCATATTATTTTAGGGAAACAACATTTGGCAATTCTACCAGGGTTAGCTATTATGTTATTGGTTCTTGGGTTTAATATCTTTGGGAATGTATTGCGAGATATTATGGATATTAAACAATAAGAAGCTTATAAAGTTTTATACTTTTCTCTTTTTTATACTTTAAAACACAAGTTATATCTTTATCTATGTCTCTATGTGGTTAATATTTTATCTTTTTTAACCACATAGAGACATAGGTTAAATATTTATAAAGATTAAAATAGATATTTTATTTTCACAATAGATTTATAGAAGTTTATCATTATTAATCAAAGTCTATATTTCTATGTGGTTAATAATATATCTAAATAAAAAATAAAACTTTCCTTTTCTAACCACATAGATAAATAGGTTAAATATTTATAAAGATTAGAATAGACTTATAGTTTTCACTGTAGTTTTAATTAAGTTAATAACTGAAAATTTATAAACAAATCACAATTAATCAATTTCTATGTTTCTATGTGGTTAATATTTTACCAAAACAAAATTTAAAACCTATCTGTTTTTACAATATAAATACATCGGTTTAATAATTTGGAAGATGAGTAAAAAACTCATTAACATACGTTTTTTGTCCTTCATTAAATATGTTAAAACAATTGAAGTTGATTAATATTCCTTTTGGACATTTCAGTAGTTTCATATAAGTTAATAATTGAGCTTCATAAGCAAGAACAATATCTTGCACAGCTTTTAACTCAACAACTATACTATTTTCTACATAGAGGTCACAACGAAAATCAAGATCAAGTAGTTTTTCTTTATAGACAACTGGAATCTTCATTTCTGTGAGAAAATTTATTTTCCTATGATTTAACTCTTCTTTTAAGCATTGATGATAAACACTTTCTAATAATCCTCTACCCATTATTTTATGAACATCTATAGCAGAACCTATTATTTCATAAGTTAATTCATCTAAATATTTTTTAGTTTTCATAGTCTATGTTTCTATGTTGTTAATGATTATTCAATTGAGATATAAATAAACTTTTTATAAAACCTCCTTATCTTTTATATAAAACCTAAGGAGGTTTTAAACAAAACGTCAAGTGATTTTAATGAAAACCACTTGACGTTTTATATTTACTTCAATTAGAAGTTAGAAAAATTATCTCAACTATTTCTTTTTCTCATACTTTAAAGTAGCTAAAGTATCTCGTAAATCTAGACCAGGTCTAAAAAGTATTTTAGCACTTTTTATAGAAGAAGAATTTACTTTGTTCATTGCATCCATTCCTTCGCTACTTATACTTATTTGAAAAGAACCAAAATCTCCTAAGCGAACAATCTTTCCATCAGACAAATGTTTCGATAACATTTTAGCCAAATCAATCAATGTTGCATACACATCACTCTCACTAATAGATGAGGTTTGCGCAATTTCTTTACTCAAATTTCGAAGTGATACTTCACCATCTGCAATAGAATTTGCGTAGAACTTTTTAGGCGCCATAGGATCTCCTGGGTAAGCCTTCTGAATAACGTTGTATTTTACAGCCATAATTAAAAGTATTTACATATTAATAGTTAATTATCTCTAAGTTAATACTTTATATTTAATTAACAAAATAAAACTATTGATTATCAATAAAATACATTATATCATAAAAATAAAAAAGGCTTTCTTATATAAGAAAGCCTTGCTATTATCTTGAAACTTTGGTCGAAAGTTTTGCTGTTGTTTTTGGTACAATTGGTTTTTGATGCAATCTCATCGAATCTTTATTTGGTGCTTTTAGCGGATAAGTTCCTGTAAGTCCAGCCAATTTAAATGCACTATATATATTCTTATTCTGCTTGTTTCCTAATGCAATTACCGTAAATTGATTGTTAACATCGTGTACAAAAACTGTGTTATTCCCGTGCCACCAACCATTGTGATACAATAATTTTTTACCATTGTCATATTCTAACAAGCGCATTCCAAGCCCATAATTTTTGAAACCTTTCTGCTCGTAACTATATCCTTTGAAAGCTTCTTTCTTGATCTTCTTCGGTAAGAAATCGTCTGAATACATGGCAACATCTAACTTATACAGATCTCTTGGCGTTGAGTAGATATTTTTGTCTCCATACGTGCGGTCAAAATCATCCCAAGCCCACTCGTAACCATTGTATTTGTAAGAACGAGCTACTGTATCTTTATCGCGATCATACTCAAAAACAAAGGTGTTATTCATCTCAAGAGGGTCAAAAACCATGTATTTCATTGCTTTCGGATAAGATATTTTCATAATCTTTTCGATTACTAAAGCAAGGAAAGCGAAGTTGGTGTTCGAGTAATAAAACCCTTTGTCTGCGGGACGAATTTGTTTAACGTCAAATTCTCTAAAGATATCTAACACATCTTGATTAGAAATTGGTTTCTCGCGATCCATCATTACCTTCTTGTTATTCCACAAAACGTTGGCATAATTTGGCAAACCACTGCGGTGATTTAGCAAATTACGAACCGTGATATCATCGTAAGGAAAACCTTCTAATATTGTATTTACTTTTTGATCTAATTTGATTTTACCTTTTTCTACAAGCTTAAGAACCGCCATTGAGGTAAAAACTTTCGAGATAGATGCGATGTGAATAGGTGTTTCTGCAGTGATTGGACGCTTATGTCTTTCGTCTGCCATCCCTTGATATTGCTCTAAAAGTACTTGCCCATTCTTCACAACCAACAAACCTCCGCTCACTTTTCCGTCAACCCAAAAGTCTTTGTAATAAGTGTTTAGTTTATTTCTGTAATCATTAAGTTCTGCTTGTGTGTAGTGCATTGGCTTGAAATCTGCCTTCCAATCCAACGAATCAAAGCGCAAAGCATGTGGATCCTTCTTTCTAAGTTCTTCTTTTTGTTCGTTTTTCTTGCTACAACTTCCCATAAAAAGCATGGCAGAAGCAAGAACAACCGCTACATATTTCATGTGTTTTTTCTTAATCTATTTGTTTGTTCGCACTAAAGTATATATTTATTTGTGGAATAATAACCCGTTTAGAAACATTAAGTTTTTTTTATGATTTGTGCGAAAGTTGAGACTTAAACTCGCCTAAGATGACACTTGTTGCAACAGCTACGTTGAGACTTTCGGTAGAACCATTTTTCCCAAAGAACGGAATACTTAGTTTGTTTGTCGTTAACTTCTCGATTTCTGGAGAAATTCCATTCGCTTCGTTCCCCATTACCAAGATACCTTCTTGTGGAAGTATTTGTTCATAAATAGATTCTCCTTCCATAAAAGTCCCGAAAATGTTTCCTTTATAGTCAGACAAGTATTTCTCCAAATCAATATAATGAACTTTCACTCGTGTAAAAGAGCCCATTGTCGACATCACAACTTTTGGGTTGTACATATCAACAGATTCTTTGGTACACAAAATATCCTCTACACCAAACCAATCAGCCAAGCGGATAATTGTTCCTAAATTACCTGGATCTCGAATATCATCCAAAGCAATACTTAAACCATTCAACTTGATGTTTTCGTTATAATTAGGTAATTCACAAAGTGCTAAACCTACATTTGGAGTCGTTAAGAAACTGATCTTTTTCAAATCTTTTTCTTCAATAAAAGTCTTTTTGATGTGTGTAGCTTCTGGCCAAAAGTCTTCAATTATAAATAATTCTTTAATATTTATAGAACTTTTTATAACTTCCCCAATATTTTTAACACCTTCTACGACAAACAAATTATATTTTTGTCTATATTTTTTAGAACCCAGAGAAGTTATTATCTTAATAACGTTATTTGATAACATATTTATGCAAAAAAAAATTACAACAAATATAACACTTATCTCTTGTTTAGGTTTACTTTTTTATAGCTGTAGTACAACTAAAAAAGTACCTGAAGGAGAATATTTGTTTGTAAAGAACAAATTTATATACGATAAAGAAGATCCCGATATTAAGAAGAAAAAAACTATAATCAACAAAGACTTAAGTGATTATGTGAAACAAAAGCCAGCTGGTAAGTTTCTTGGTTTTTTCCCTCTTTGGCAATGGGTTTACAATTGGTCTCCTGCGAAATTTGATGAAACTTTTCAGGAATATTATCGACAAGATGCTTCGGTTCGTAACCAGAAATTATTGGATAGTTTACTAACGAAGAATAACCTGAGCGAATATGTTGGACACAGTTTATGGAAAGAACGTCTTTATTATAGTCAAGGTGAAGCGCCAGTTTTGTTGGATGAACAACAATCAGAATTTTCGGCAAAGAACTTAAATAGATTATTTCATGATAAAGGTTATTTCGATTCGAAAGTAGCAGTTTCCTATGATAAAGATTCTATTGCAAAAAAAGCAGAAACAATTTATGATATTAAGTTAGGTGAACCTTCTTATATCGAAACATATGATCAAAAAATATCTGATCAAAAAATAGAAGAGTATCTTAATTCTCCTCTTGGAAAACAAACTGTTTTGCATGCTGGAGATCAATATAATTTTGACAAATTTGAGGAAGAACGCGATCGTATCATCGATTTGTTAAAGAATAGAGGTTACTATGATTTTAATGATTCGGGCGAAGATTTATATTTTGAAGCGGATACATTAAAAAGTAACAAACGCCTTGATGTAACGATGTTTATTGATAAATATATTCAAGATTCTTTGAAAACGGATAGTATTACACCTTTTACGCAATACCGTTTTGGGAAGATAAATATTTATGCAGATTCTCGCAGTTTTGTTGATGATGAAAGTAAATTAATCAAAGAAGAATATAAAGATTATAACGTTTTATATACAAAAGAGCCAGAATATCGACCAAAATATTTTACAGATGCATTTGTAATTCGTCCGGGTCAACTATATCGTCAACGACAAGAAATTCAGACAAAACGTAATATTTTCAAGAAAGAAAACATTAACTTACATGGATTCAGAATTAATAAACAAGACTCTATCTTAAATGTAGACGTTTTCTTTACACCAAAAAAGAAATATGACTTGAATCTCTTTGTCGAAAGTTATGCTTCTCGCTATATGAACTTTGCAATTTCTCCCGGGATGACTTTAACTTCGAGAAATCTATTTGGAGGAGGAGAAAATTTAGAAACAACTTTGAAAGGAACTTTAGGCTCTGTCAACAAAGATTTCTCAATGAATAAAGCATTCTTAAATGCTTACGAAATCGCTATCGAAACAAAGTTGAAATTTCCTTATTTATTAACACCAATTAATCTTGATAATATTTTACCAAAACGTTTTACTGCCGAATCTGCTATTCGAATGAATGCAAGTACGCAGAAAAATGTAGGTTTAGACAAAACGACTTATGGTTTTGGTTTTGATATGGATATTTCGAGTTCGGAGTTTCAACACAAAGTTTCTTTGTTTAACACAGAATTTATTAGTAATCGAAAAAAAGATCGCTATTATGAAGTGTTTACAAAAGATAATAATACAAAAAACGAAGTAAAAGATTTATACTACGCATACAATCCTAATGCACCAATTTATCTAACGGACGATGAATTAACAGATGCAATCGAGGCTGACAAAGGATTCCAAAGTTCATTAACTGGAGAAAACGCAAAGTTGTATGTTGATTTTGAGAATATGTTATATAGAAAAGCTAATATTTCCCAAAATGTATTAATCAACTCTTTTATCTATCAATTTACATTTAATCAAGAAAATTCATTTCGACCAAAAAGTAATCCTTGGTTTATTCAAGCGAGAATTGAATTAGCCGGAAATTTATTAAGAGGTTTAGACAAAGCTTTTGGCTTTAATAAAGCTGAACCTGATCGAGACGGAAATCAAGCAGGTTTGATCTTTGGAATTCCTTATTCTCAATTCGTAAAATTTGATGTGGATGTTAGACGAAAATTCAAATTAAATTCAAATTCTAGCGTAGCGGGACGTTTCTTATTCGGAATCATTCAACCATATGGAAACTCAGATATTGCACCCTTCGTAAGAAGTTATTCGGCTGGAGGAGCAAATGATGTTCGTGGTTGGGCACCGTTAACTTTAGGTCCTGGAAGTAAACCACGTATCGATTCTAAAAATCAAAGTTTAGAATTTGAAAGCATGAAATTATTATTCAATGCTGAATATCGCTTCAATCTTTTTGGAAGTTTGGAAGGTGCATATTTTCTTGATGCTGGTAATATTTGGGGTGTTAATAAAAATCGACCAGAAACATTATTTAAGTTCAAAGATTTTTACAAAGAATTCGGAATTGGTTCTGGATTAGGTTTCCGTTATCACATTGGTACGTTTGCAATTGTAAGATTTGATTTGGGTTACAAAATTTATGACCCTTCTTATGAATTAGGTGATCGCTGGCAATTTGACAATCTTAACTTGCTTAAACCAAGAATCCACTTCGGAATTAATTATCCTTTCTAAAAAAACATCTATATTTGTTTCACAAAATACTAACATAATGAGCAGAAAATTTCCTGCCGGTGTTGCTACCGGTTCATTAGTTCAAGATATTATCAATGATGCAAAAGCAAATCAATACGCTTTACCAGCGTGTAATGTCATCGGTTCAGATACTATTAACGCTGCAATGGAAGCTGCAGTTGAAGTAAACTCTCCAGTTATTATTCAATTTTCTAACGGAGGTGCTGCTTTTAATGCCGGAAAAGGATTAAAAGGAGAAAATCAACTTTCTGCTATCAAAGGTGCTATTGCGGGAGCAAAACATATTCACACTTTAGCTGAGTCTTACGGAGCTACTGTAATTTTACATACAGACCATTGTGCAAAAAAATTATTGCCTTGGATTGATGGAATTATGGACGCTAACGAAGAACATTTTAATAAATTCGGAAAGACTTTATTTAGTTCTCACATGTTAGATTTATCTGAAGAGCCTTTAGAAGAAAACGTAGAAACGTGCAAAAGATACTTAGAAAGAATGTCTAAAGTTGGAATGACTTTGGAGATGGAATTAGGTATAACAGGTGGTGAAGAAGATGGTGTTGACAATTCTAATGTTGACAATTCATTATTATACACTCAACCAGAAGAAGTTGCTTACGTTTACGAAAACTTAAAATCTATTTCTGATAATTTCTGGATTGCAGCAGCATTTGGTAATGTACACGGTGTTTACAAACCAGGAAATGTTGTATTGACTCCAAAAATTTTAGATAACTCTCAAAAATACATCAACGAAAAGTATGGTGTAGACAACGCTGTAAACTTCGTATTCCACGGAGGTTCTGGTTCTACGTTAGAAGAAATTAGAGAAGCTATTAGCTACGGAGTTATCAAAATGAATATTGATACAGATTTACAATATGCATTTATGGAAGGAATTCGTAAATATTTTGACGAAAATGCAGCTTATTTACAAGGACAAATTGGAAACCCAGAAGGTCCAGAATCTCCTAACAAAAAATATTATGATCCACGCGTGTGGTTAAGAGCTGGAGAAGTTACTTTCAAAGATAGATTAATCCAAGCTTTCCACGATTTAAATAATGTTAATACTTTAGGATAATCTTTTCATTAAGATTATTCTTACCCAAATAAAAACAGAGAATATGCCTTGGTTTATTAGAAGCAAGAAAAATATTACAACGCCTACAGAGTCTAAAAAAGACGTTAAAAAAGGCTTATGGTACAAAACACCATCAGGAAAAATTATTGAAACTGAAGAACTAAAAGCAAATGCGTATGTAAGTCCAGAGGATGATCATCACGTACAAATTGGTTCTCAAGAATACTTCGATATCTTATTTGATGATAGTAAATTCACAGAATTAGATACAAAAGTAGAAAGTAAAGACCCATTAAATTGGACAGATACAAAACCTTATAAAGATCGTTTAAAAGAGATTAAAAAGAAAACGGGAATGACAGATTCTATTCGCAATGCGACTGGAAAAATTCATGGACGTGACATTACAATTTCTTGTATGGACTTCAAATTTATTGGAGGTTCTTTAGGATCTGTAATGGGAGAAAAAATTGCACGTGCAATTGATTATTCTATCAAAAACAAAACTCCATTCGTAATTATTACACAATCTGGTGGTGCACGTATGATGGAAGCTGCAATTTCGTTGATGCAATTAGCTAAAGTAGAAGCTAAATTAATTCAATTAGCAGATAACAACATTCCTTATATTACAATCTTAACAAATCCATCTTTTGGAGGAATTACAGCATCTTTCGGATCAATTGGTGACGTTATCATGGCAGAGCCAGGAGCATTAATTGGATTCGCTGGACCACGTGTTATCAAAGAAACTATTGGTAGAGATTTACCAGAAGGATTCCAAACTTCTGAATTTTTATTAGAAAAAGGCTTCGTTGATATGATCGTTCATCGTAAAAAGATGAAAGATAAAATAAAAGAAGTAGCTGATATGTTAATGCCTATCAACTAATTAAAATAAGTGCAAATATATTTTTAAAATTTTATTCAAATTTGATTTGGATTATTAGAAATTGATTTTATATATTTGCACTCCAATCGCGAGAATAGCTCAGCTGGTAGAGCGCAACCTTGCCAAGGTTGAGGTCGCGGGTTCGAGCCCCGTTTCCCGCTCTTTGAAATATAAAAATTCATAAAAATCAAATTTTGCCTTGGTGGTGGAATTGGTAGACACGCAGGACTTAAAATCCTGTGTCCATTAGGACGTGCGGGTTCAAGTCCCGCCTGAGGTACTTTTTAATTTGATTTTTACAATTTACACGCGGGAATAGCTCAATTGGTAGAGCGTCAGCCTTCCAAGCTGAATGTTGCGGGTTCGAGTCCCGTTTCCCGCTCTAACTTCTTTCTTAGAAGTGGATGCCTTGGTGGTGGAATTGGTAGACACGCAGGACTTAAAATCCTGTGTCCATTAGGACGTGCGGGTTCAAGTCCCGCCTGAGGTACAACAAAGCTCAAGAATTTATTTTCTTGAGCTTTTTTTATGCTCTAAATAATCATATCTTTATACTCATAAAAAACACGTTTTTACCATATGATTCAAAAATCATTTCTAAGAAAGACACTCTTTGCTCTTACCTTTTTACCTTTATTTTCGTATAGCCAGGAATTTAAAAGTTCGGATGATTTATTTCAAGAAGCACGTCACAAAGCTTTTGAAGAAAAAGATTATACAACTGCCAAGAAACTTGCATTACAGGCTTTAGATCAATCGCCAGAATATGCAGATATCGCTGTTTTTTTGGGACGAATATATACTTGGAATGATGAAACCGAAGAAGCGAGAAAAGTTTTTCAGAATGTCGAAAAAAACATGGATCCCTCTCCCGATTTCTATTTAGCCTACACGTCACTTGAATATTGGAATGATAATTATAAAGAAGCTGTTTCTATTATTGATCGTGGATTAATTAAATATCCTAAAAATGAAGAACTATTGCTGTTAAAAGCTAAAGTTCTTAATTGGAACAATTCTTATAAAGAAGCTTCAAAAACAATCAAAGAATTATTAGCAATTAACCCTAAAAATACAGAAGTACGCGAATTAGCAAATCGAATCGAAATCAATAATACTAAAAACGCAATTGGTGTTAATTACAATTACTCGCATTTTGACAAACAATTTGCAGATGATTGGCATCAAGTTTCGGTAAGTTATAAAAGACAAACTTCGTTTGGTTCATTGATTTTTAAAGTGAATTACGCAAACAAGTTTAAAGATAACGGTGTTCAATATGAAGTAGAAGCTTATCCAAGACTTTCTAAGACATTTTACATGTACGTTGGCGGTGGATATTCGGATAGTGACGGAATTTTTCCTAAATATCGCACAGGAGCCTCTCTTTACGCTAATTTACCTAAAAGTTTCGAAGCTGAATTAGGTTATCGTCAACTTCATTTTTCGGATGATGTTTGGATGTTTACTGGATCTATTAGTAAATATTATAAAAATTATTGGTTCAATTTACGTGCATTTGTAACGCCAAGCAACAACAATATTTCGCATTCGTATACATTCACAACTCGTTATTATACAGGCGATGCAAACAATTATTTAAGCTTAGCTATTGGTACAGGAATTTCACCAGAGGATTTTAACAACAATCTTTTAGAAGATACAACTTACAAACTGAAGTCTTTCAAAATTGGAGCAGATTATAATTTTTCGATCAATGAATTAAACTTAATTTCAATTGGTGCAAATTATTACAATCAAGAATATCGTCCAAATCAAAAAGGAAATCAATTTGATGTAAGCGTTTCGTACAGCCGAAAATTCTAATTGATATAACGGTTAAATATAGAATCAGGAACCATTTTTTGAGTATTTTTCAAAGAATGGTTTTTTGTTTTAAAGCTTTTCAATCGATTTTTCAACTCTGTTTCCATCTTCGAATTTTGTTCAACATCTTCTGTTAAATTCTTTTCAATTCGATATAACTTCCCTCCTGACAAATGATAATTTTGAAAAACATAATCGTCTAAAATATTTTTATTCTGCATTAACGGAACACCTTGTTTTCTGTAATTCACTTTACCGTTTTCTAAATTCTGTCCCATCCAAGTCACATAATTCGGTAATTTCAGTTTATACGAATCTCTAAAATATGTCACAAAAGTTGGTGCAATATCAAAATGCGTCACAATATTTGACATCTTTTTCGGTGACTTTAACAAAGGAGAATAGACAATAATCGGAACATGAAAACGATCAATCTTTGTTTCCATCGGAACTTCTGGCATTCGATGATCTCCAGTAATCACAAAAATAGTTTGATTAAAATCTGAACGTTTTTGATAAGCTTCGAAAAAGTTTTTTACAGCTTCATCAACACTCAAAAAAGTCACCAATTGTTGTTTATATTTTTTTACTGTCGTCAAAGTTGTCGCATCATAATTTCGAGATTTAATCAAAGTTTCAAACTGTTTATTATATTTCTCAACATTGTTTATTAAGAAAGGACTATGCGTCGCTAACGTCATCAAAACATTAAAGTATGGTTGATTATTTTCTTTTTGCGTTGCTAAATATTTTTTAAACACTGAATGATCGTCAAATCCCCAAGAGAATCCATTATTCGACGGAATTTTTGCATAATTATTTTCGTAATCATTTTCATCAATAATTGTTTCAACCCCCGAATAATTCAAGTATTTTGACATAAAATCGAAATCAGCATCGCCACCGTAAAAATAACCAGTTTTATAACCATTATTTTTTAACAAATTATACAAATTGAAATGTTGAGGTAAGTTTTTTTGTTCCATAAAACCATTTTCAGAAAACGGCAAAGAACCAGTCAATCCAGGTAAAACTCCATATGTTCTTCCAGTCGTACTTAATCCATTTTCCCAATACAAACTCTTTTTTGAAAGCTGATCGATATATGGTGTAAAAGAACCTAAATATGCTCTATCGTTACTAAAAGCTCGTCCCAAACCTTCAATCACAATAAAAACAACATTCGGTTTTTCTGTTGTTAGATTAAATTGATCCGCGAAGAAATTTTTATTCTCATCTTGATACAAAAATGGATAATTAGTTTTATCAAAATAATGTAGATTATCTTCTTTATTTGAACTCGAATTTGAATTTAAAAAGTCAATTTCCGAAAGTTTATCTTCTGCATATTGTTCAATCGAATTTGAAAAAAAATAAGAGGATTTACTCAAAATTAAATTAGATGAAAACTCATCATTTTGAGTACTTTTTAAATACAAATTAATTGGAATAATAAGCGATAAAAAACTCAAAATTATTAATGGTAATTGAAGAATTTTTTGATTGATTTTTAATCGATAACTGTAAATAAATATCGTTGTTAAAATAGCAATTACAGCAATTGATAAAAGAATGTTTGTAACATTTACAACACCTGACGCACCAATAATTAATTTCAATTCTTCTAACGTATAAGAAAAAAAATCTGAACCTAATAAATTGAGTGTTGTTTGAAAATATTTAATCAATAAAATATTCGAAATAATTAAAAAAGAATACGTAAAAATGATCCATTTTTTTGCCCAACTTATCGAATAAAATTGCAATAAAAAATATTTAAAACTTACCACAAAAATACTATCTAAAGCAAAATCGATATTATGTACGAATAAGTCAAAAAATAAAGTTTGATTAGAAGTTGTTGAGAGATTTTCTTGATAAAGATAAAATTCAAGAATTGATGACAATCCAAAAAGCAACAAATAAACCAACGAAATAAACGTAGTTTGCTGAACTAGATTCATGAATCCAAGTCTCATTTTTTGCCAAATAGACAATTCTTTCGCTTGATTTCTACCAAACCCTTGTCGCGTCATTTCTCCCCACGAATTATTTTTCAGAAAGAAATCCTTCACGCCTTTCACTCCTGACAACACAACCAACGGATGAAATGTAAAAGGCTCTATAAACGCCGTAAAAAATAACTTCGGAATATCACCATTCTTGTAATAAACGTTATACGTCATTAAATCAATCAGAATAGCATAAATCGAATATAAAATTCCATAAAGCAATACAAAAGCCATTAAAGGAAAGAAAATATGCCAATTAATTAAACCTAAAAAGAATAAAACAACGAAAATGATCCAACCAATATATTCGATAATCGGTCCTAAAAATTCGAAGAAAAACCAATACGGATAACTCATCATTCCAAGTTTTCCATATTTCGGATTGAAAAATAAAATACGATGTTTCCACAATGTTTCTATCGTTCCACGCATCCAACGATTGCGTTGTTTGGTTAAAATTTCTTTACTTTCTGGCACTTCTGTCCAACAAAGCGGATCGGGAATATTTACTACTTTATAGGCCAATTTTTGCTCGTGCATATAACGTCGCATTCGCACAATAAGCTCCATATCTTCACCAACTGTATCGTGATCATAACCGCCACACTGGAGTACAGTTTCACGATCAAAAGCACCAAAAGCACCCGAAATCAGCATCAAACCATTGGCGCGCGACCACGCCATTCTTCCCAAAAGAAATGCACGAATATATTCTAACGCTTGTGCTCTTCCTAAACGAGTTTTTGGTAAATTAACATCGACAATTTTTCCGTCAACAATGGTACAATTATTCGCCAAACGAATTACGCCTCCACATGCAATTACTTTTGCTTTTGCTTCATCCATAAAAGGTTTCGCAAGCTTCAGAATCGCATCTTGTTCTAAAATACAATCGACATCAATACAAACAATATAATCGTTTGTTGCAATGTTAATTCCGACATTTAGCGCATCCGATTTTCCTCCATTTATTTTGTCAACAATAATTAATTTCTTGAAAACAGGATTTGTACTTTTATAAATCGAATTAATTGGTTTTGTTTCGATATTTCCTTCAACGAAATAATCAATTTTAATCAAATCATACGCTTCAATTAATCGTTGCAATGAATCATCTTTGGAACCATCATTTACAATAATAATTTCGAGCTGATTATAATACAACGACAATAAAGAACGTACGTTCTCCACAATCGTTGCACCTTCGTTATAAGCGGGTGCAATAAGGCTAAAAGTAGGTGCATTTGGTGATGTTGCAATAATCGAATAATCCGTAAAACTGTTTTTTCGGATATAAGATTTTATCGCTCCTTTTGCATAAAAACCTATCCATCCATAGACTAAAATTAATAGGATTGAATAAAAAAGGAAGCCGTAAATAAAAAAATCGAAAGCCGTTTCTAGCCAATTCATGATTAGTTTTCTTGGATAATTTGATTAATAATTTGTTTTAATTCAGGAGAGTTTGATTGATGTGCAAGTTTTTGTAAATTGGTTTTTGAACAACAATTATTTAACGCTCTTACACTTGCTTTTTTGACAGAAAATGATGGATTTTCCTTTGCTTGAGTTTCTAAAAATGTGTTATTTTCTGGATTTGAGATTTTTTCTAAAGCTTTTAAAATTTGAATTTGAAACTTTTCGTTACATGTTTCATATTGCTCAATCAATAATTTTGAAGTTGAATCATCTTCGATTCTGACTAATGTTTTAATCGTTTCTTCCACAACTTTTTCATCAGAATCGTGCAAATTATCTGCAACCAAATCGTGCATTTGCAACAATTGAAACTTGCGAATTAATTTCATTGTTAGAATTTTCACACTTTGATTAGGTGATTTTAACCAATTTGAAATTATCGTATCAACCTCATCAATATTTGGTAAAATTGTAATTGCATCCAACAATTTCAACTGTTGCCAATCCGTCAATTGTTCATGTAAATTGTCTAAAAAAAATAAACCTTCGAAACCAGAAAATTTTGCTAAACCATATTGAGCTTCAGATCGAACTAAATCATTTTTATGTTGTAACATACTTTTGATTTTCGGTAAAGTTTCATCATTATTCATCGCCGTAACTTCCTGTATTGCTTCAGCAATTTCATGATTTTTTTGACTATTTAATTTCTGTAAGGATATTTTTTTTAATTGATAATGGTCAAATAAATTTTGAATACTTTCTTTTGAATTTCCAGAAAAATTTTGTTCCGCTTTTAGTAATTTTTTGATAAAATAATGTTTGAATGAACTTGATTTCAAATAATCCGTAAAATCAGTATTCGAATTGGATTGATCATCCAAAA
Source organism: Empedobacter sp. UBA1574 (assembly GCF_002322895.1). Taxonomy (NCBI): domain Bacteria; kingdom Pseudomonadati; phylum Bacteroidota; class Flavobacteriia; order Flavobacteriales; family Weeksellaceae; genus Empedobacter; species Empedobacter sp. UBA1574. The sequence continues at coordinate 126,188 of NZ_DCOI01000018.1, forward strand.
TTGTTTCATAAATTTCTTGATCAATAATAGCATTCCACTTATTTTTCTTTGTAATGATTTTATTTTCAATTATACTTGTCAATAACGTATAAATAATTATCAAAAAAAGTAAAATAAGTAGAATGTAAATTCCTACTATTAACTCGGTATAGGTTATAATTTGTAGGATAATCATGCTTTTATTTTAATAATTTCTTGACGCGAACAGACAATTCAATAGGGCTAAATGGTTTCACCATAAAATCATTTGCACCCAAATTAAATGCTTCCACCACCACATCTTCTTGCCCTAAAGAAGACAAAATAATCATTGGTGTTTCGGAATTCTTACTTTTTCTAACAGCACTAATAATCTCCAAACCAGACGCAAAAGGCATCATAATATCGGTAATAATCAAATCAATATCTTCAGCCTCAATCTTACTGATAGCTTCTTTTCCATTTCTTGTTAAAACAACTTTGTAACCTTCTTTTTTCAGTTTGTGTTCTATTGTTTTTAAAATCAATTCATCGTCTTCGGCAATTAAAATCTGCATAATATTGGTTTTTAAATAATTTTTAAATAGTTAATAACTAATTCTATTTCGGTTTTTACTTTAATAATCAGCTGGTTTTCTTGTAGGTAATTGATTGAAGTCGATTTTTCTATTTGTTCGGTTAAATCAGCCAAAATTGTAAGTCCAGCAGTTTTTGCTGTTCCTTTTACTTTATGACCTAATTGATTTAATCCTTCTAAATTTTGTTTGTTGGAATAAGTTTCAAATTCTAGTATAGATTTTTCTAACTCATTAATAATTATTTCTATAAACATTTTTCTAAATGATTCATCATCTTTCGTATAATTATTTATCATAGAAAGATCAAGGTGATTTCCAAAATCGTTGGTTTCATTCTTTTCTTTTTTAGAAAAATCTAACCATTTTTCTAAAACATCAAAAATATCTTTTTCTCGAATTGGTTTTGCTAAAAAATCATTCAATCCAGCATCAAGACATTTTTCCTTTTCGCCTTTTACATTTCCCGCTGTCACTGCTATAATCGGAGTTTCTTGAAAATTGTTTAATAAACGAATAACCTTAGTTGCTTCAATACCATTCATTTCTGGCATTTGAATATCCATCAAAATTAAATCGATCTTATTTTCTTGACAAATTGATACGGCTTCCGCTCCATTCGCAGCCGTATACAAAATAGAATTTGGTGCAATATTTTTGATAATCTGCTGATTTAAAGCCATATTAACTAAATTATCATCTGCAATTAAAATGTGAAATTGTTTCGAAAAATCTTGCGAAATTTCTTCTTGATTTTCAATTTCTATGGTTTGAATTTCTTTCGAATCAATAATCGTTTTACGCAGCGTATCAAACAATTCTTCAGACTTAATTGGTTTCAATAATCGCGAAGTAATTCCCAATTCTTTTGCTTTCTGAATTAGATATTCATCCTCAGAAGAACTATGCAATAATACTAAAGGAATTTTTGTATTCTTAGTTACAAAATACTCTTTTATTTTCTGAATTGTTTCTAAACCATTCAAAACTGGCATGTGATAATCCATCAAAATAACATCGTAAACATTGCCATTCAAAACTTTCTGAAGCGCTTCCATTCCATTGTTCGCAATATCAGACGTTATATTTTTGAACTGCAACATATGCTGCAAAATCATTTGATTACTTTGATTATCATCTACAATCAACACATGATTTATTTCTTCCAAATGATCAAATTGTTGCTCAATATTATATTCGTAATCAACTTCTAAATCAAAGAAAAATGTAGAACCTTTATCTATTTCGCTTTGCAATTCTAGATGACTTCCGAAATAATTTAGCAACTTATTTGAAATTGTTAAACCTAAACCAGTTCCTCCGAAACGTTTACTAACAGTGCTATCCTCTTGAGTAAATGCATCAAAAATCTTGACTTGTTTTTCTGGTTTTATACCAATTCCTGTATCACGAACAGAAAATCTCAATTTTACTTTTTCTCCTTTTACAATTGGTTCAACTTGACTAATTTTTAGTTCTATTTCTCCACTATCCGTAAATTTCACAGCGTTTCCAAGTAGATTAATCAAAACTTGTTTTAGACGAACTTCATCAATCCAAATAAATTGAGGTAAATTATTATCTATATTCAACAATAATTCAATTTTTTTGTTTTCGGCTTGATAAAGAATCACATTGATTACTTGATTTCCTAACTCGAACAAATTATTTTTTTCTATCAAAACATCCATTCGACCGGATTCAATTTTAGAGAAATCTAAAATATCATTTATTATTGACAATAATGAATTTGCAGAATCATTAATAAAATTCAAATATTGTTTTTGAGTCGGATTAAGTGGCGTTTTCAACAATAAATCAGAGAAACCAATCACACCATTTAACGGCGTTCGAATCTCGTGGCTCATATTTGCTAAAAATTCAGACTTTGCCTTACTAGCGAGATCAGCATTCTTTTTAGCTTTTTTAAGTTCTTTATTTTTCTTGACAGATTCTGTTATATTTTGCGAAAACATAATCAGACCACCAATCTGTTTTTTGTTGATATACCACGGATGAATCGCCCAGGAATAGTGTTGATCCGTATCATATTTTGGTGTGCGATAAATCATATCTTCATCCGAATAACTTTCACCTTGCAAACAAGCGTCATAAATCGCTTTTCTTTCTTCTGGAACATTGTACATTTCATAATGAGATTTTCCGATCACATTTTTCTTTTTTACTACAAATTCATCACACCATTGATTACTCAAAGTTAGATAATTCATATCCTTATCAAACATTGCAACAGATGCAGGTACATGATTAATAAATGTTTCGAAAATAGCTTTTTGTCGAGCCAACTCTAACGTATAACGTTTTCTCTCATCAATATCCTGAAAAGTTCCAAAAACGCTAACACATTTTCCATTTACGAACTCTGGAATTCCTTTACATCTTACCCAAATTGTTTTTCCTTTTTGGGTAACTATTTGCAACTCCATATCATATCCGATTCCTTTTTCTACCGCATCTCTAAAAGCTTTCTTTATTTTTGGATAACTACTTTTTGCTTCATAAAAATTGAGTGAAGTTTCTACATTTGGTTCATAATCTAGTTCAACTTCATGGATTTTTTTCGTTATATCAGTCCAAATTAATTTTTGCTTAACTAAATCGTATTTCCAACCTCCAACATTGGCAACTTCGTACGTATGATCTAGTAACTGACGAACACGATTAAGATCTCTTTCCAACAAAGTCCTTTGTGTCATATCAACTGCAGTACTCATTACAACAGGATTTCCTTCGTTATCTTTGTCCAAAATATTATTGTATAACCAATATGTTAACGAACCATCTTTCTTAATCAAGCTCATTAAACCAGAATCTTGCTTTTTACTTAAAATCGTCTCTATATAGATTTGATATTCTTTTTGATTAGATTTTGGGATTAATTTTTTAAGATCCAAATCTTTCGATTCTTCTTCAGTATAACCTATCGATTCTAAACCTTTTTTGTTAATGGATAAAATATTACCATCCAAATCGTGAATCGTCATTAAACCAAGCGAAGAATTGAAAAAATTTCTAAACTTACGTTCACTGTTTTCTAGTTCCTCCTTTTTAGAGTTTTCAAGTGTAATATCTCGTCCAAATAAGAAAATCTCGTTATCATACGAAGTGTTTAATTTAGTATACCATTCAACCATTTTTTCTTCTTTCGTTTCTATTGAACACATCAAACATTTGAAGTCAATAGAACCTGAATTAGTTTTCAAATCAGCCAAAAACATTTGAACTCTTTTCTTATCCTTTTCCGAAACAAAGTCTAAGAAATTTTTTGAACGAATTAATTGGTCATTTTTAACTTCTAAAACTTTTTTAAAAGCTGGGTTAATTGATTTCAATACACCATTAATATCAGCAACTCCAATTAAATTATTCGAAATTTTATAGATATTTTGAAAGTAAGCAGCGTCTTTTTTTCGTTTTTTACTGACCAATAATTTTGTAATATTTTTCCCTAATTGAATCAATAAATTGCGTTGTTTTTCGTCTAACGTTCTTGGATAATGATCGTTTACACATAATGTCCCCAAAACATTTCCATTGTCATCAATCAACGGAACACCAGCATAAAACTTAATATTTGCAGCTTTTACTCCAGCAATATTTTTTGCAGGTTCAAATTTCGTCACATCATCAATCACCAAAATTTCTTCTTCCATTAAAGAAAATTGACAAATAGTTTGTTGACGTGGAACAATATCTACATCTATTCCACAATTTGCTTTAATCACTTGATAATTTTCATCAAAAATAGAAATTAACGCAATTGGCGCATTACAAATCAAACTCGCAGCATTTGCAAAAACCTCCAACTCTTCGTCTTTATCATGTCCTTGCAAATTATAATCGTAAACGGCTTGCAATCTTTGCTTTTCGTTCGTTGGGATGTGAAAATTTTCCATTAAAAATTGATCTTATTTAAAAGGTAAGTAGAGGTGGTTAAAGATATTACATAAATCCAAATATTCTAAATCTATTATTTCTAAAAATAAAATCAACCTTTTTATTCATAAAATCATCTCTATTATAACTCTAAACATTAAAAAATATGAAAAATCCAATTCCTTCCAAAAAGAAATTAACAAACAAAAATTTCTGTACAAAATGTCAACATAAAATCACTGACTTTTCTAATTTGACAAATGACGAAATTTAGAATGAATTTCAGAAAAACAACGTTCATTGTGGTATTTTTCATCCAAGTCAATTAGGTCTAAATCTTTTTAAGAAAACGATTTATAATGTCATGATTTTTTCTGCTTTTGGGTTATTAAATTCATGTACAAATGGACAGGATAAACCAAATTGTACAGAACCTTTAGTTGCAAAAAATGATTCGATTCAAAAAGAAAAAATAAAATTCAAAATAAAAGTTAATTTTGGAAATTCTAACTTAGAAATCAAAACATATCGTTTGTTAATTAATGATGAATTAGTAGAAAGTAAATTAAACGTTGGCGAGGAATATACAATACAATTTGAGACTTTAAAAAATACTGAACTTAACCTAAGATTAGCTTCAAATGAAATAAATTCAGAAGTTTATAAATCTTATTCATTTAAAAATTTTCCGAATAAAGTTAATTTAAACACTTCTGATTTTGAAGAGCAAGTCGTTTTGATGGGAGATATAGTGATTGATGAAAATTTTGTCCCAGAAAAATAATTTATTACCTTGCTTGCACAAAAGGGAATCGAGTGCAAATCTCGAGCTGTCGCGCAACTGTAAGTAGAGAAAAACTATAAGCCAGACCACTTTTTAGATGATGCTTTCGCGATTGAAGCTCAATCAAAACTACATATATTTTTATTATTTGTTGAATTGATTGCACTTGATTTCGAAAGCATTTTTTTATTAAAATTTAGTTTAGTATAAAATGCAAAAAGAAGAAATTCAACACATTATTGATCTTAAAACAAAACCGCTTGGAGCTTTAGGTTTATTAGAAAAAATCGCACTTAAAATTGGTTTGGTTCAGCAAAAAAATCATTTAGAATTAATAAAACCTCATCTAATCGTTTTCGCAAGCGATCACGGAATTGCACAATCTGGTGTTAGTGCGTATCCAGCAGAAGTTACGCCTCAAATGGTTTTAAATTTCCTAAATAATGGAGCAGCTATTAATGTTTTTTGTAATCAAAATGAGATTAATTTAACGATTGTTGACGCTGGTGTAAATTATGATTTCGAGGATTATTCGGTTTTGAAAAATTGTAAAGTAGCCAAATCAACCAAAAATTTCTTGCACGAACCTGCAATGACCTTAGATCAATTGGAACAATGTTTTGATTATTCGAAGACAATTGTGAACGAAATCGCTCAAAATGGAACAAATATTATTGGTTTTGGCGAAATGGGAATTGGGAACACTTCTTCTGCATCGATGCTTGTACACTATTTAACCGATTTACCGCTTGAACAATGTGTAGGACGTGGAACAGGTTTGAATGATGAGCAATTACAAAATAAAATCAATATTCTAAATGAAGCGAAGAATACACATGGGAAAATTACTGATCCAAAAGAAATTTTAGCCACTTTTGGAGGTTTTGAAGTTGCTCAAATGACAGCTGCAATGTTATCTGCTTATGAACATAATATGTTGTTGATGATTGATGGATATATTGCTTCGTCTGCGATTTTGGTTGCGTCTAAATTAAATCCAGAAATTTTAAACAATACAATTTTCTGTCATCAAAGTGATGAATCTGGACATCAATATTTATTAAATTATTTCAACGAAGAACCAATTCTGAACATCAATTTGCGAGTTGGTGAAGGAACGGGGTGTGCGTTGGCTTATCCAATTATCAAAAGTGCGGTAAATTTCTACAATGATATGGCGAGTTTCGACTCTGCAGGCGTGAGTAACAAAGAAACTAAAGTGAAATGCTAAAAAAAGAAATCACTTATTTTTTAACCGCATTGATGTTTTTTACGCGAATTCCGATTCCGTTCAAAATTCCATATAGCAACGAAATCATGAATCAATCACAGAAATACTATGCAGCGATTGGTTTATTGGTTGGCGCTTTTAATGCATTGATTTATATGATTTGTCAATTTATTTTACCTATTGATATCGCCATTATTATCACAATGATTACAAGCGTTTTGTTGACTGGAGCCTTTCACGAAGATGGTTTCACCGATGTTTGCGATAGTTTTGGAGGTGGTTATGGCAAAGAAAAAATCTTGACAATTATGAAAGATAGCCGAATTGGAGCTTATGGTGTAATTGGTGTTATCTTATTGTTGTTATTGAAATTCACATCACTTCAACATATTGCAGAAAATAATTTTTGGTTGATAATTTTCAGCTTGATTGCAGCACATTCGGTTAGTCGCTTTTTTTCTGGAATGATGATTTATACACACGAATATGTGACAGATATCGACAAAAGTAAATCAAAACCGATGGCAAATAAAGCACTTCCAATAAAAAATCTTATCATTAGTTTTCTTTTCTGTCTTGTGCCTTTTATTGTTTTTGGCGAATGGAAATTCTTGTTGATATTACCACTTTGTTACATAGGAAAAGTTTATTTGGGCTGGTATTTCAAAAAATATATTGGTGGATATACAGGCGATTGCTTGGGAACTGTGCAACAAGTTACCGAAGTTTTGTTTTATCTTGGCGTTTTAATTCTATGCAAGTTTCTGTAATTCGACATACAAAAGTTAATGTTCCTTCATCGGTTTGTTACGGACAAACTGATGTGGAATTAGCTGATACTTTTCATCAAGAAGTAGTACAAATTCATACTAAGATCGAAAACGACTTTGAGATAATTTTTTCAAGTCCACTGAGTCGCTGTCAACGATTAGCAGAAACTTTCTCGAATGAAATTATTTTTGATGAACGATTAAAAGAATTCAATTTTGGAGATTGGGAAATGAAATCGTGGAACGAAATTCCTTCGTTAGAAATAGAACCTTGGTACGCCGATTTTGTCGAAACTAAAACACCAAATGGTGAATCGATGCAAGAAATATCAGAAAGACTTTTTAATTTTATGGACGAATTACGAAATACTCAACACGAAAAAGTGCTGATTGTTACACATGGCGGAATCATCCGTTTGATGTGGTGTTATTTGTTGCAAATACCAATCAAAAATGCATTCAAAATACCTATAAATTATGGTGAAATGTTTCAGTTTAATTTAGGAAAAACAAATGAGGAAGATTTTATTTTGAGCAAAGAATAAACTACAAACATTTTATCTTTTCTAACGACTTCCATTCATGTTCGATATTGGTCATCAGAATTGCGTTATCAAACTGAACAGAACCTTTTAGAAAGATTGTTTCATTTTCAAAAAAACTTGATTTCACATGTAAAACTTCCAAAGATTCTACTTCACAATTATAGGTTTCGAGTTTTAAACCTTCAAAATTATTTCCATTCGGAGAATATCCATCTGAACCATTCTCGAAGAATTTTGAAACTTCATTCAACGTTTCGAAAATCGAATTCGAATTAAATTCAACAGATTTTTTTGCATCAATTTCAATTCGTGTATCGTCAGAACTCGTGAAATCTAAATGATAATTATCGTTTTCTTCTATAACATTAAACTTCGCAAAATAATGTTTCCCAGGAAAAACTCGACCACCAACAAGCGTATTCAATTTTAGAGAAGTATCTCTCATCGGGATATATACACCTTCTTTTGTCACACCATTTTCTTCCCATTCAACCGCGATTCGATGCGCTGCATTTTCAGAATTCACTCCTACAAAATCAGGTAAACCTTTTGGTTTTATATCTTTTAATCGAATCAAACAGATTCCAGCAATTGCTTTTCCTTTGTACAATTTTGGACGAAAAGGTTGAGGTAAAATCGTCTCAATATAGTGTGATTCTACACAAAAATTGATTAACATTCTACGTTCTATAATACCATAAATTGTAGGGATTTTCATAATTTATTCTTTGTAAGTTGTTTCTTGTATTTTCCAATAATTCAACGTCAAATTATCACTATATTTTAAATAAAGTTTAATTTCTCCATTTTGATCAATTTTACCAATTTTTTCTTGAATTAAATAAACCTCCATTTTATCTAAAATTTCATCAGGCTTACCAATCAATTTATAAACCTCATTTTTTGAAGTTCCATTTGAATTATATGAATCAAATTTTAAAACATTATTAACCAAATCATCCAACATCTTATAACGATAATTTTGTCCGTAAACTCCTTCCTCAAAAGGAATCCATTTATCTGATTCAAACTTTTTCTTAGAATTACAACTCATCACAAGAAGAAAAACACCACAAAAAATAAATAATTTCTCCATAAAATAATTCAATTCCCTAATTTCTCAAAAAAAATCAACAAGTCAAATATTTCAAAATTAATTTATTAGAAAAAAGTTGTAAAATTTATTCGAAAAACACTTGCAAAAGTAATATTAATGACCTTATATTTGCACTCACAACGCGGGAATAGCTCAATTGGTAGAGCGTCAGCCTTCCAAGCTGAATGTTGCGAGTTCGAGTCTCGTTTCCCGCTCTTTGAAATATTAAATTCAAAAATCAAATTTTGCCTTGGTGGTGGAATTGGTAGACACGCAGGACTTAAAATCCTGTGTCCATTAGGACGTGCGGGTTCAAGTCCCGCCTGAGGTACTTTTTAATTTGATTTGAAAATTTACGCGGGAATAGCTCAATTGGTAGAGCGTCAGCCTTCCAAGCTGAATGTTGCGAGTTCGAGTCTCGTTTCCCGCTCTGTAAAAGCCGAAGATTAATCTTCGGCTTTTTTTATTTAGAAAAATTTGATTCCTAAAACATAAAAAAACCTCAAACAATCACGTTTAAGGTTTTTACTTTTTTATCTAATCGTTGTCTTATTTCGCTTCTTCAGCCAACATTTGTTTATATTTTTTGCCTTCGATTAATCTTTTTTCCGCCCAAATTGTTCCTCCAGGAATAACTGCTGCGATAAAAAAGATCATAAAAATTTTCCAAGACCAATTGTATTTTTCTTTCAATAAATAAACCAATATAATATAAGCTATAAACAATCCTCCGTGTACGCGTCCTGCGTGTGTTACCCATGTAGGATCTTCCCAAATATATTTCATTGGCATTGCGATAAAAAACAAAACTATCGCAGAAATAGCTTCTAAATATCCAGTAATTTTAAATAATTTCAACATTCATCTTAAATTTGAAGTCAAAAATAATTTTTAATTTCCACATGAACACTAATAGATATCAGTAAAACAAATACTTAACATCTATTTTACACGTTATTATAAGCAACAATGCGATTTTTAGGCTACATATTCTTCTTTTTTATCCAAACTATTTTTCTTTTTGGACAAGAAAAAACATATCATTTTTTACGGTATAATGATGATACAAAATCGTATACAAAAGATTTCGAAAGCAAAAATCTTGATTCATCTTTAGATTCGCTTCAAAAAACAGGTTATTATACTTTGACGATTGATTCGATAAAAAATGAAAAAGTTTATCTAAATAAAGGAAAATTGTACCAAACAATTTGGGTGAAAAACAATGAATTGTTCGAAAATAAAAATAATTATTTCCCAACAAATAATTTAGATTCTATTCTAAATAAAATAGCAACAACCAACACTAATCAAGGTTATCCGTTTGCGCAAATAAAACTTGTTCCAAATGGTTTTGAACAAAATGAACAGAAAATTGAATTGGTTTTAGACAAAGGAAATCAGCGAACAATAGATGGTGTAAAATTGGTTGGTTACGAAAAATTATCCAAAGGTTATTTGCGTCATGGACTCAATATAAAAACTGGCGAAGTATACAATGAACAGAAGTTGGCAACAATTTCGACATTAATGCAACAAACCAATTATATTGCAGAAGCGCAATTACCACAAACTTTATTTAAGCCTGATTCTACGATTTTATATTTGTATCCTCGCAAAGTAAATTCAAATTATTTTGATGGTGTTTTAGGTTTTGGAACAGATGATAACGGCGATTTTAGATTGAACGGAAATGTACAACTTTCGTTGAACAACGTGTTCAATAGTTTGGAAGAAATCAGGTTAAATTGGATTGGAACAGCAAATAAAAATACGTCGTTGAATATTGGTGTTAAAGTACCTTATTTGTTCAAATCTGCGATTGGTTCGGAAACGAATTTCAAGCTTTTCAAACAAGATTCTGTTTTTGTGAATTTAGATTTTTCGGAGCGATTATTTTATCAACTCAACCTCAACTCGAATATTGGTGTAAGCGGAATTATACAATCGTCTAACTTTTTGTTGGAAGATGATTCCTATCTAAAATCGAGCTACGACGATTATTCGAAAATTGGTTTTGGTTTGAGTTATCACTATTTCCTGAAACATCCTTTTCGTTTGATGGAAGGAAAATCTATGTTGAATGTTGTGGTAAATTCGATTCGTAAAAAGGAAAAGAATTTTTCGTGGACAGAAGATTTGGAAAATAAAACCGTCAATCAAATTGAAGTTGGTCTAAAAACATTTCGTTTATTCGAATTGTCCAAAAAACATTTCTTAAAAGCTGGTGCAGAATTTAGAGGTTTGCTCACGAAAGACGATGATTTCTCCGAAAACGAATTGTACAGAATTGGTGGTTTCGGAAGTTTTAGAGGTTTTAACGAAGAAAGTATTACAACAAATATGTACGGATTTTTGAGTGCAGATTATCGTTTTGTTCCAAGCGAAGCATTCTATATTGGACTTTTCGCCGATTATGGTTTTATAGATAACAAACGCGCAAATCTGAATACGTCTTTGTTAAGTTTAGGAACTGGAATTTCTTTTTTAACTAAAATGGGAATTTTCAATTTGAGTTATGCAGTTGGTAAAACAGACGAAACTTCATTCGATTTTAAAGAATCTAAAATCCACTTTGGGATATTAAGCCAGTTTTAAAAAAACATTACAAAGTTTATTTATCTGTAACCTACATTTATTTAAATCATATCTGTTTGTAATGTCCGTAAAGAAACTTTTATCACAAACAAGTCTGTTTTAATTTACCAAACGTACTGTGTGAATGAATACTAAGAATTTTTATTAAAAAAACTTTAAATTTTTATAGGTTTATTGTTAACATTTTCGTGAAATTAGCTACTTATAAAATACTCACACAAAATAAATTTAAAAATGCGTAAAATTTTTTATCCAGTTTTAGCTTCAGCTTTATTTTTAGCTTCAGCTCAATTGGTGTCTGCACAAGACAATTTAGTTAATTCTTTGAACAAAAATGTTAGTGAAAATAGTAAAGAAGCTTTCAAATTTACTGACGTTATCAATTTAGCTAAAACTCCAGTAGAAAACCAAGGTTCATCAGGAACTTGTTGGTCATATTCAGGAAATTCTTTCTTCGAATCAGAAATGTTAAGAATGGGAAAACAACCTATTCAATTGTCTCCAATTTTCAATGCGAGAAATACATATGTTGAGAAAGGAAAACAATATGTTCGCATGCACGGTGCAACAACTTTAGGTGACGGAGGTTCTTTCTATGATGTTTTGAATACAATCAAAAAATACGGAGCTGTTCCAACTGAAACTTACACAGGTTTGAATTACGGAACAAAAACAAATCAATTTGGTGAAATGGCTGCAATTCAAGAAGGAGTTTTGAAAGCGGTTGTTGCAAATCCAAATGGTAAATTAACTCCAAACTGGGAGAAAGCCTATACAGCTGTTTTGGATAGCTATTTAGGAGAATATCCAAAAGAATTCACATACAACGGAAAAAAATACACACCACGTACATTTGCTGATCAAGTGGTAGGAATTAATCCAAACGATTATGTTGCGATTACATCTTTTAAAGATCACGACTATTACAAACCGTTTGTATTAGCGATTCCTGATAACTGGGCGTACGAATCTTTCTACAATGTTCCGATGACAGAGATGACTGATAACATTGATTATGCTTTGAAAAACGGATTTACAGTTGCTTGGGCAACAGACGTTTCTGAAAAAGGATTTAGCTGGAAAAATGGTGTAGCGTATGTACCAGAAGTTGATTTTGCAGATATGAATGCGCAACAAAAAGCAGATATGTTCAAAGGTCCAAAACCAGAAAAAGTAATTACAGAAGATATGCGTCAGGCTGCTTTTGATGATTACCAAACGACTGATGACCACGGAATGCACATTGTTGGTATTGCAAAAGATCAAAACGGAAAAGATTACTACATCGTGAAAAACTCTTGGGGTTTAACTAACGATTACGAAGGATATCTTTATGTAACAAAAGCTTTTGTTCAGTACAAAACAACAAATATTTTAGTTCATAAAAACGGTGTTCAAAAACAAACGTTGAAAAAATTAGGATTATAATCTTAATTTATATAATAATGAAAAGCTGTCTTATGAGACAGCTTTTTTTGTTTAAAAACGAATATTTCAAATGGTTTGATGTACTTTTGCAGTCTAATTTTTAGTCAATAAATATGCCTCAAAATGTAACAATACGCATATCTCCTACAGAAGCTGCAAACGAGAAACTTCTGAAACAACGTTTAGCATCTGCTGTTAAAACAAAACCAGAGAATATCAATGCTTACCAAATTATTCGTCGCTCTTTAGATGCACGAAGCCGAAATATTATTTCCCAATTACAAGTCAATGTTTTTGTAAATGAAGAATTCTCTGATGCTTTCGAGTTTCATCCAAATCTTCAAAATGTAGAAAACAAACACGAAGTTTATATTGCTGGTGCTGGTCCTGCTGGATTATTTGCTGCGTTAGAATTAATAGAACAAGGTCTAAAACCAATTATCATCGAGCGTGGTAAAACTGTTCGTGATCGTCGTCGTGATTTAGCAGCAATGAATAAAGAAGGAAAAGTAAATCCTGAATCAAACTATTGTTATGGCGAAGGTGGCGCTGGAACTTATTCGGACGGAAAATTATATACGCGTTCTACAAAACGTGGAAACATTCTGAAATCATTGCAATGGTTTGTCCATTTCGGTGCAACAGAGCGTATTTTACAAGAAGCGCATCCACATATCGGAACAAATAAGTTACCTGGGATTATCGCCAACATGCGCGAAGCAATTATCGAATGTGGTGGTGAAGTTTGGTTTGATACAAAACTAACGGATATTATCATCGAGAATAATCAAATCAAAGGAATTGAAATTAATCATGATAAAAAAATTAAAACTTCTTCTTTGATCTTAGCAACGGGACATTCGGCTCGTGATATTTTCAGAATGTTAGATGAAAAGAAAGTTTTAATCGAAGCAAAACCTTTTGCATTAGGCGTTCGTGTAGAACATCACCAAAGTTTGATTGATTCTGCTCAATATCATTGTCCAATCGGAACAGAACGCAACGAATTTCTTCCGCCAGCCTCGTATTCATTAGTTTCTCAAGAAGCAGGTCGCGGCGTTTTCTCTTTTTGTATGTGTCCCGGTGGAATTATCGCGCCCGCATCTACAGACGAAGGAGAATTGGTAGTAAATGGTTGGTCACCTTCTAAACGTGACGGATTCTTTGCAAACTCGGGAATGGTTGTAACAGTTGATGAAAAAGATTTTGCTAAATATGGTTTTACTGGACCTTTGGGTGGAATGAAGTTTCAACAAATGGTCGAGCAAAAAGCGTGGCAAGTTGGTGAAGGTAAATTAAAAGCTCCCGCACAACGAATGACTGATTTTGTTTCAGGGAAATTATCCAATTCATTAAATGATTGCTCGTATTTACCAGGTTTAACATCAGGTTTATTGAGCGAAGTTTTACCAAAAGAAGTTCATCAATCTTTGAAATTAGGTTTCCAAACATTTGGTAAAAAAATGAATGGTTACTATACCGAAAATGCAAATATTGTGGCAACAGAATCAAGAACTTCTTCGCCTGTTCGTATTCCGAGAAATGAAGAAACCTTAGAACATACGCAAGTTGCTGGTTTATTTCCTTGCGCTGAAGGAGCTGGTTACGCTGGTGGAATTATTTCTGCCGCAATGGACGGAGCAAAAGTTGCAATTGCTGTGAAGAATTTTATCGGAAAATAGTTTTATATTTAATACTCAAAATAAAATACAGATGTCAAGCTGAACTTGTTTTAGCTTCACATCTTTAGGAATGATGAATTTAGAAAAAGTAAATAATTTCAAATTTTTATTGATTTCAGTAGTACTGATTTTGATAGGTTATTCAATCAACTTAATCGGTTGGAATATTGGAACAATTACAATTGCTTATTTTGGATTAGGTTTATTCTTTTTAGGAATTATTTCATTCATCATTTTACTATTTTTAGCTTTAATTAAAATTGTTAATAGAATTTAATGAATCTCTTAAAATCTATACTATTTGTCGGTTTAGGTGGCGCTTTTGGTAGTGTTGCAAGATTTTTAATTTCGTACGGAATCGGAAAATATTATTCACAACCTTTTCCATTTGCTACGTTTTTGACAAATATTATCGGTTGTTTTTTGATTGGCACTTTATATGGATATTCAATCAAAAATGGTTTAGGAAATACCTATTTCAATTTTTTACTGATAACTGGATTTTGTGGAGGTTTCACGACATTTTCAAGTTTTTCGTATGAAAATTTCAACTTAATTCAACAACAAAATTACATCACACCAATTATTTATATTTTTTTGAGTGTACTCATTGGTTTACTCTTTACAATGATTGGTTTTAGATTAACAAAATAACTCTATATCGAAAATAGTTTTCTCTTATTCGTTTTAATGTATTACTTTTAAGCAACTTAAAAAATTAATACATGAGGAAATCTATTTTGATCTGCGGAATCATTTTTGGTTCTGTATTTACTCACGCACAATTAAAAACAGTGAAAAAAACTGACAATAAAGGATATACCTACGAAATGGTAGAAAATGATCCTTCGAATACAAGAATTTATACGCTAAAAAATGGTTTGAAAATCTATTTGGCTCAAATAAAAGACGAACCAAGAATCCAAACTCATATAGCTGTAAAAACAGGTTCTAACAACGATCCAGAAGACAATACTGGTTTGGCTCACTACTTAGAGCATATGGTTTTTAAAGGAACTTCTAAAATTGGAACACAAAATTGGGCTGTTGAAAAACCTTTGATCCAACAAATTTCAGATTTATACGAACAGCACAAAGCAGAAAAAGATCCTGCAAAAAAAGTAGAAATCTATAAAAAAATTGATCAAGTTTCGCAAGAAGCATCCAAATATGCTGTGGCAAACGAATACGATAAATTAATTTCATCTTTGGGAGCATCAGGAACTAATGCACATACATCTTTAGAAGAAACAATTTATCATAATAATATTCCGAATAATGAATTAGAGAAATGGTTAACAGTAGAATCTGAGCGCTTTAGTGAATTAACTTTACGTCTTTTTCATACTGAATTAGAAGCCGTTTACGAAGAATTTAATCGTTCACAAGACAATGATGGACGTTTAGTTTTTTATAAAATGATGGAAACATTGTTTCCAAAATCGCATTACGGAACACAAACAACTATTGGAACTTCAGAACATTTAAAAAATCCATCAATGGTTGCAATTCATAATTATTTCGATAAATATTATGTAGCGAGCAATATGGCTGTGATGTTGATTGGTGATTTCGATTTTGATACGGCTGTTCCAATGATTGACAAATATTTTGGAAATTATGCTACAAAAGCAGCTCCTGCACAATATGTTGCAAAAGAAGAGCCGATTAAAACAATTGTAACAAGCGAAGTTTTTAGTCCATCTTCGGAACGTGTTCAGTTTGCTTACCGTTTTAACGGAGCAAAAAGTTCTGATGCAAAATATGTAACATTAATTGATTATATTTTAAGTAATTCTACAGCTGGATTAATCGACTTAAATATCAATCAACAGCAAAAAACATTAGGAGCAGGAAGCTCTTCTTCTTTCTTTAGAGATTATGGTATGCATTCTTTTTCTGGATCTCCAAAACAGGGACAAAGTTTAGAAGAAGTACGTGATTTATTAATTGCTCAGATTGAAAAAATCAAAAAAGGGGAATTTGATGATTGGATGATAGAAGCAGTTGTAAATGATTTAAGAAAATCTCGTATGAAAAGCTGGGAAAATACTCGTTCTTTAGCAGCAAGTTTGTACAAATCATATATCAATGATGTTCCTTGGGCAGAAGTTGTCGATCAATACGATGATATGGGTCGTGTAACAAAGCAAGAACTAATGGACTTTGCAAAGAATAATTATACGAATAATTATGTAATTGTTTACAAACGTCAAGGTGAAAACAAGGATTTGGTACGTGTTTCGAATCCTGGAATTACGCCAATTCAATTGAATCGTGATGCTGAATCTACTTGGTACAAAGATTTCATGAAGATTAAATCAAGTGAGATTAAACCAGTTTTTGTTGACTTCAAAAAAGAATTGAACGAAAGTAAAATCAAGAATGCAAAATTCACTTCGATTCAGAACAAGACAAACGATATTAGCTCTGTTTACTATATCGCGGATATGGGATCAGACAATAACAAAAAGCTTGGTTTAGCGATTAATTACTTAAATTATTTAGGAACGTCCAAATATTCGCCAGAAAACTTGAAAAAAGAGTTTTATAAAATTGGTGTTGATTATGGAGTTAATCCTGGTACAGAAAGAACTTCTGTTTATATCACAGGTTTACAAAAGAACTTAACAAGCGGAATCAAATTATTTGAACATCTTTTAAGTGATGCCGTTGCAAATAATGAATCTTACCAAGAATATGTGAAAACAATCTTGAAATCAAGAGAAAATTCAAAAAAGAACAAAAACGTGATTTCTTCTTTGTTGAACACTTATGCGCAATATGGACCAAATAATCGCTCGAGAGATATTATTTCTGAAGCTGATTTGAAAGCTATTGATCCAAAAGAATTAACGCAAATCATCAAAGATTTCTTTAATTACAAGCACCAAATTTTCTATTACGGAAATAATGAAGCGGAAACGAAAAAAGCAATTGAACAAAATCATAATTTCGGGAAAAATTTAGATTATCCTAAGAAAAAAGAATATCCACAACCAGCTACAGATGGCAAAGTATATTTTGCTCCTTACGATATGGTACAAGCGGAAATTAATTTCTTTGCTCGTGATACTAAATATGATCCAACTTTGTTGACATCTACAGGAATTTTCAATGAGTATTTTGGTGGAGGTTTGTCATCTATCGTTTTCCAAGAAATTCGCGAGTCTAAATCATTGGCTTATTCTGCTGGTTCTTATTACATTAATGCAAATAAAAAAGATAATTACAATTATGTAAGAGCTGTAATTGGAACACAAGCAAACAAATTGCCACAAGCTGTTGACGCAATGAAAGAATTAATGAATAATATGCCAAAAGCAGAAAATCAATTCAATAATTCTAAACAAGCAGCACTTAAGCAAATCGCTACAAGTCGTTATACAAAAGCAAATGTGTTCTTTTATTGGTTATCATTACAAGATAAAGGTCTAAATTATGATATCAATAAAGATATTTACGATCAAACATCTAAATTAACATTAGAACAATTGGATCAATTTTTCCAAAAACATATCAAAGGTCAAAACTTCAATGTTGGTTTAATTGGTAAGAAAGAAAACTTAGATTGGCCATCTGTTGAAAAACTTGGACAAGTAAAAGAATTAACGTTAGAAGAGCTGTTTAACTACTAATAATCAGAAATTATAAAAACCAATAAACGCGTTTAGGAAATCCTATAACGCGTTTATTTTTTAAAACTAACCTATGAATGAATAATCACTCAAAAACCAAATAAGGCTCAATTTCCCTAAACTTTTCTTCACTTATCGCATAACATCTTTTCAATGTTTTTGCATCTTTAAAACTCCCACCTAACGAACGTTTAAAATTAAGAATCGTATTTACTTGTTTCTCTGTGAAACCGAGTTTTATCCAATCCTCATGACTCAAATTATTTGGATTAAACTTACCTTTTATTTCTATTTTTTCTGCTACTTTATCTTCACTTTTTGACTGTTCAACTTTTGGCTGCTCAGCTTTATAAATTACATTTTCAGGTAAATCAATATAAGATTCCATTTCTGCATATTTTTCATCCGAAATCATATAACATTTTTTCAATTGTTCTTTCGATTTAAACTGACCTCCCAAAATATTTTTATATTTCATAATTGAAGCAGCTTGTTTAGACGAAAAACCTATTTTTTGCCAATCATTTTCAGAATAACTATTTGGATTAAATTTTACATATTGAATCTTTTTGCCACTTTGTTTTTTCTCATTTTTTTCATCTTCCTTTGATTTTTCTGGTAACAAAATATACGTTTTCATCTCTGCATATTTCGCATCATCAATCACAAAACATTTCCTCAATTGCTCTTTCGAGGTAAACTTTCCTCCAACAATCTGTTTATATTTCATGATTATTTCTGCCTGTTTTGGCGAAAAACCAAGTTTTTCCCAGCCTTGTTGTGGCAAATCATTTGGATTGAAATTTTTGTAAACTATTTTAGTTTTTGGTGATGAATAATCTATAAAACTCGATTTAGATTGTTCTGGTAAAAGAACAAAAGGAGCTAATTCATTATACTTTCCTTCATCGATAACATAACATTTCTTAAGCTGTTCTTTCGATGTAAATTCTCCGCCAACAATTCCTTTATATTTCAAAATGACTTCGGCTTGACGTTCCGAAAACCCTAAATTCATCCAATCTTCTAAAGATAATTCGTTTGGGTTAAAGGGTTTGATTGAATCTTTTACTTGTTTATTTGAAGTAGAATTAAATGTATAATTTTTCGGAGTTTTTTGATAATTTGCTAGCAAAGCTTTATCTGCTTCTGATAATTGATATGTTTCTTTTTCAACTGAAATATGTTGAAAAATCTCAAATAACAAAATCAAAACAAATAATAAATACAAGCCAAATCTTTGCGATTTATTCAGGTAAAAAGTAGATTTTTTTAAATATTTCATCTTGGTTGGAAAAGAAGTGAAAATAATATCCTTATCAAACACTCACGATATCGAAAACGACATAACCATCAAATATTTAACAAATTAAGAAATCTAAAATTAATAAAAGGTTTTAAGTATTTGTAAATATTTTTTACAAATCAAAAACCGATTTTCGTTTGATAACAAAACAATCTTTTACCCAAAAAAAGAATAACATAATAAAATAACCAATAAAGGTTAAACCGAAAGTTGCAAAGGTTAAATAAATGAAAATCAAACGTAATTTTGCAACGCGAATTCCCAATTTGTCTGCAAATCGCGAAATCACATTAAACCATTCTGTTTCAGTAAAATTCCTAATTTGATCTTTCATTTAACGTAAAATTTGTTGTCCGATAGCGCAATTTAAACATTTTTTTTCGGAGCAATATCTTTTTTTAAGTTGAATTAATTGTTGAGAATCTTTTGCGGTTTTATTTTCAAAACCAATTCGTTCAAATTCATCTAAAATCGAGTTATTTTCCGCTTCCATTTCATTTAATAAATCCAAATAAAAATCAATTTCTACCTCATCTTTTTGTCGCTCAAAAGCATAACGAATCGGAATAATAGAATTGATGAGCAAATTATTTATTTTATCTTTTGAAAGATTTTTGAGTTGAAATTTTGATTCGTTCTTAAATGTATAATGCGTTTCCCAAAAAGAATTTAATTCCAAATTTTCGAAGATTTTATAAAATTCTTTCAAATTTTTTGGCTGAATAATTTCAGAAAACAAACTTTGATAATTCACATAAATCGATGCTAATTGCGCCAAACGAATCGTCGGAAAACCAATTGGTCGCATTTTCGAAAATCGGAACAAACTATTTTCAATTGATTCTAATTGATATTTATTTTTCAGGAATTGATATTCGTTTTTTAATTGCTTAGAATAATCATTCTCATAGTTTTCTTCTAAAAAACTGGCTTGTCCAAAAAACAAGGCTTCAACTTTTTGGGCATTAAATTGTATTTTTTGCAAAACTTTGAACGGAAAAGAATTTGCCCAAATCTCAAAAGTTTCTACATTAACTTTTAATCCAAAATTCTTTGCCAAACTTTTGAACAATGTTTCTTCCCAATTGGAATTATTGTGTTCTAAAATTTGTACAATATCGTTTGTTTTTTCTTCGAAACGTTCGATTAAAATTCGTTCAAACCAAAAAGAAAATTGCTTCAAATCAATTGAATCTAAAAATTCTTCACAATAAATTTTATCCAACTTAGAATTAATAATATTTTGATAATTAAAAACAATTTCCGGTTTTACAAAATCTTGTAAAATCAAAGTTTGTACATTACGTTGACGCAAAATATCAACTTCACAATCGTGATTCCATACAACATGCAAAATCACATTTTGATACGATAAATCATTCGAATGTTGATGAAAATTCCAATCCGAAGAATTGACATGCATTTCGACACTTCCAATCCACAATTTATCGCCAATGATGATTTCTGCTTCCAAAAAATCTGGCCCAGCATGATGGTTTAACTTTCCAACTTTCACAATTTCAATGAAATCTCCATGAAAAGTTTGTAAGCTTTGATGTGAAAATTGATTCAATTTCCAAATATGATGTAGAAAAATTTCTTTCATAGACAAAAGTTAATCAATGAATTATAAAAAATCATTAAAATAAATACTTATTTTTTTTAAATTAATTAAACGTTTGTTTAACTTTGCGCGTTCAATTTTTATAAGATGAAATTAAGTGAGAAGCAAATAGAAATTTTGGGCGCGGCTGAACGAGTTTTTGGAAGACGAGGAATTGATGCTGCAAGTGTTCGAGAAATTGCAAAAGAAGCAAACATTAATATTGCGATGATTAGCTATTATTTTGGATCAAAAGATAAATTGGTCGAGAATTTATTTAGTTGGCGTATCACAACTTTCAATGAATCATTGGCCTCAATTTCACAAAATTCTACACTTTCTCCATTTGAAAAGTTACAGTCAATCCTAAAAGCTTATTTGAATAGAATTTTGGATAAACCTGAATTTCATCGAATTATGGCAAGAGAATATTCGAAAAGAGATTCAATTTTAGAAATTGATTGTAAAGTCAATGACTTAAAAACAAAAAATTTAGAATATATCACAAATATTATTAGTGAAGGATATTCTGAAGGCGTTTTTAAAAGAAAAGCTCCTGCCGAAGCTGTTGTAATGGTAGTTATTGGTGGAACATCTTATTTGATTTTGAACGAAAAAACATATATGAAACAATGGGGATTATCTTCTCATGAAGAGTTTACAGAACATATTCACGAAGAATATTACCCTTATTTAATAGATTCTTTAAAAGCAATTTTACTATACGATGAAAAATAAAATTTTCTTACCGATTTGTTTAGTTGTTGCTACTTTCGCTCATGCGCAGGAAACCAACGTTTCTTTGCAGGAAGTTATTCAACAAAGTTTGCAGAACAACAAATCTGTGAAAGTTGCCGAAGCTGCTAAAAATACAAGTGAGTATAAAGTACAAAGCGCGAAAAACAATCGTTTACCAGACATTTCGTTGAGTGGACAATACATGCATTTGTTTACGACAACAAATGTAGACATCAAACTTCCGATGCAATCTTCTGGTGGAGGAATGGGAGTTGAACCGAGCCAATTATTATTAGGACAAGCAAGTGCTTCTGTCCCTGTTTTTGCTGGATTTAAAATTAAAAATGCAATCAAAAGCAGTGAATTGATGGTTGATTTATCAAACTTACAAATCGAAGCAACAAAAGAAAATGTGGTTTGGCAAGCTATTAATTTATATTTTGGATTGTACAAAACGCAACGTTCTATCGATGTTTTGAATGAAAACTTAGTGAGAGCAAATCAACGTGTGAAAGATTTTCAAAACTTTTTGGATAACGGAATCATCGCGAGAAATGATTTGTTGAGAGCAAAATTACAAGCATCGAATGTGCAAGTTGCAATTGATGAAGCCGAAACGCAATACAAAAACATTAATTACCGATTGAATTTATTGACTGGACAAGACGAAAGTAAAATCGTTCATGTTGATAATGTAGAAACCTTGAAAACCATCAATCAAAATTCTCAAGATTACGTCAATCGTACAGATGTTAAATCATATGATGTAAAAAATCAGATTGCTGATAGTCAAATCAAAATTGCGAAAGCAGCTTATTACCCTCAATTAGCGGTTTCAGCTGGATATATTGCGATGGATATTGATAAAGTTGCTTCGGTTACAAATGCAACAAATGTTGGTGTTGGATTGAAATATGATTTATCTTCTTTGTATAAAAATAAAGCAGAAGTTGAAATTGCAAAAGCTCAGAAATTAGAAAATGAGATGCAAAAAGAAACGACAATTGATAAAGCTAAAGTTGAAATGAACGAAGCTTTTCAAAAGTATGATTTAGCAAAAAAGAAAAATAATGTTTACAAAGAAGCTGTAGAACAAGCGAACGAAAACTACAGAATTGTAAAAGATAAAAATGACAACGGATTGGCTGATACAGACGATTTATTAGAAGCAGATGTACAACAATTGCAAGCAAAAATCAATCAAGTTGTCGGAGATGCTGACGAACAATTAGCGATCTACGAATATTACTATACTACAGGAATTTTATTAGAAAACGTACAATAACACCTCTCGATATGGAAGAAAATAATCAAGAAAAGAAAAAAATAAATTCAAAATTTATCATCGTTTTAGGAGCATTAATCATCCTTGGAGGTGGATATGGAGTTTATAAATATTTACACGGACAAGCGCACGAAATTACTGATGATGCACAAATTGAATCAAAAATAACACCTGTTATACCTAAAGTTTCAGGATACATTCAGAAGATTTTAGTAGAAGATAACCAAATGGTTCACAAAGGTGATACATTAGTTGTTTTGGACGGATCTGAATTTGCCTTGAAATTGCAACAATCGCAAGATGCTCTATTACAAGCAGAAGGTCAATTAGGAGTTGCTCACGCAGGTGTTTCTCAAGCTGGTGCAGCAATTGGAGTGACAGAAGCTGGTGCTGTTGCAGCAAATACAACAATCGAAACAGCTCAAGCAAGTGTTAATACAGCTCAAGCAAATGTAGAAGCAGCAAAAGTACAAGTTTGGAGAACGAAAAATGATTTTGATCGTTACAATAAATTATACCAAAATCAATCGATCACAAAACAACAATACGAGCAAGCTTTAGCAGCAAAAGAAACAGCTGAAAAGCAATTGCGAATTGTACAAGAACAATTAGGTGTTTCTCGTGCTCAATTAGCTTCTACAGCAAAACAAGCGCAAGCTACAGCAAAACAAGTGAACACTTCGAAAGCGCAAGCTGATGCTTCAAAAGCACAAATAAAAGTAGCGGAAGCAGCAATAGGTCAAAGCAAAACAAACATCGATAATGCAAAATTATATTTGTCTTATACGTATGTAATTGCAGCTGAAGATGGACAAGTTTCTAAAATTAATTTACAACCAGGACAATTGGTTCAAGCTGGTCAATCTTTGTTTAATATTGTGACTACAAATAATATTTGGGTTGTGGCAAATTACAAAGAAACTCAATTAGAAAAAATTAGAGTTGGACAAGAAGCCATCATCAAAGTAGATGCATATCCAAACCACGAATTCAAAGCGAAAGTAACGTCTTTATCTCCTGCAACTGGTGCTAAATTTGCGTTATTACCTCCAGATAATGCGTCTGGTAACTTCGTAAAAACAGTTCAACGTCTTCCTATTAAAATCGAATTTATCGATCAAAAAGACGAAATGTTGAAAATGATTCGTCCAGGTATGAACGTGGAAGCTGATATTCTTTTAAAATCGAATACTTCTGCAAAGTAATAACACCTATTCAGAAAAATTATGGAAGAAAATAATTTAGTTGAATATGGTGCAAGACGTGTAATCATCACCATTACCGCCATCATGTGTGCATTGTTAGAGATTGTTGACACAACAATTGTTAACGTTGCGATGAATGACATGAAAGGTAGTTTGGGTGTCTCTTTAACTGATATTGCGTGGGTGGTTACCGCTTACGCAATTGCCAATGTAATTGTAGTACCGATGACCAGCTGGTTGTCGCAACAATTTGGACGACGCAATTATTTTGCGGCTTCGATTATCATTTTTACAGTTGCCTCATTTCTTTGTGGAAATGCAACAACGTTGTGGGAAATTATCTTGTTCCGATTTATTCAAGGACTTGGTGGTGGAGCACTGTTGGTAACTTCGCAAACCATCATTACCGAAAGTTATCCACCCGAAAAGCGTGGTTTAGCGCAGGCAATTTATGGAATGGGAGTTATTGTTGGTCCTACGCTTGGTCCGCCTTTAGGAGGTTATATTATTGATAATTGGTCTTGGCCATATATATTTTACATCAATATTCCGATCGGGATTATTGCCGTATTGTTAACGATATCATTTGTTCGTAGCCCAAAATATGCAGAGAAATCAAAACTAAGTCAAGTCGATTTCTTGGGAATTATTTTGTTAGCCATTGCAGTTGGATCGTTACAATATGTATTAGAACACGGACAACAAGACGACTGGTTCTCAGATTCGACAATTGTAACCTTGAGTATCGCAAGTTTCTTCGGATTCATTTTATTTGTTTGGCGAGAATTAGTTTTCAAACATCCAATTGTAAATTTACGTGTACTGAAAGATAGCAACTTAGCAGTTGGTACTATTTTATCCTTCATCTTAGGATTTGGATTATATGGATCGACATTCATTATTCCAATTTATACACAATCAATCTTAGGATGGACTGCAACTGATGCAGGTTTATTATTAATTCCTTCGTCGTTGATGACTGCATTCATGATGCCAATCATCGCAACAATGTTACAAAAAGGTGTACCACCAAAATACATGGTTGCAGGAGGATTCTTTATCTTTTTCTGTTACAGTTTTTGGTCATACAAAATCTTAACACCAGACACAGGTTCCGAGCATTTCTTTTGGCCATTAATTGTTCGTGGAGTTGGATTGGGATTATTATTTGTACCTGTTACCACACTTTCACTTTCAAGTTTGAGAGGGCAACAAATTGGTGAAGGAGCTGCCTTTACAGGAATGATGCGTCAGTTAGGAGGATCTTTTGGTATCGCGATTATTACAACATTTATTTCTCGTTGGACAGTTGGACACCGAACAAATTTAGTTTCGCATCTTGATACATCCGATTTTGATGTACAAAAACATATTCAGAATTTACAAATGAGCTTCATTAGTAAAGGTTTTGCCCCAAATGAAGCATTAAATAAAGCCTATAACCTACTCGATTTACAAGTTACCAAACAAGCAACTGTGTTAACTTATATGGATGTTTTCTTGTATTTGGGTGTAGTTTTCCTAATCTGTATTCCATTTATTCTGTTCTTTATCAAAAAAGGAGCAGGTAAAGTAATCAGTGCAGGACATTAAAAAAGAATAATTATTTTAATTTTCAGTTTTTTATAAATGTAAAATCTATCTCAATTTATTGGGATGGATTTTTTTTATTTGATTGATTCTGTAATTTTCTTTTCATCTAATCCAAAATCTGCTAGAATAAGTTTTCCTTCTGGATTAAAAAGATAAAAAGTTGGTGTACCGATAATCTTGTATTTTGTATAAGTACCTCCTGTTCTACCTTCTTTATCCCAAAGCGAAATCCAATCTTCTGCATGTTTTAAAAGAAAGTTTTTATAACCAATTTCTTCTTTATCTACATAGAAACTTACAATTTCTAACTTATCACGATTATTAGTCTTTATTTGATCTAAAACAGGAATAGATTCTAAAGAGAATCCACAATAAAAAGTTGTAAAATCTAATAACACATATTTTCCTTTGAAATAATCTGAAAAATTAACTTTTTTATTTGATTGATTATACGCCATAAAATCTATATAACTGTCGCCAATATTTAACTTTTCTGTATTAATATCTGTCATGATAGATTTGTAATAGGCTGATTTTTTATATTTAGATTCTAACTTATTCATCAAATCAATTAAAACTTCTTTTGACAATTCTGTCTTGTATGAATTAACTAATGAAAGTGTATAGTATGAATTTATATTATCTTGATAAAATTGAAGACTATTCTTTGCAAATTCATTATCTAATGCAGTTATTTTACCATAAGGTTCTACTTTACCCCAGTATGCTTTTTGTAAACTATCATTCCATTTATTTTGTTCACGAAGCGACATCATATCAGTTAAAAATTCTCGTCGTTTTATCGTATAATCTTTATCAAACTGAGCATATTTATACCTCATCTCGTCATACTCAGATCCAGAAGTTTTTACATCATAAGGAAAATCTTTTTTTGTGGCATTTAGTGTAATTTTTTCATTACCAATAAAAAGAAGTGCAGAATGATAATCTTTTCCATTTTTGACTGTAATATAAACCGAAGATGGAACCTCTTTTAATTTTCCTTCTAATTTATAACCCCCTTTAACTAATACGACACTATCAATAGGAGCATTATTAATACTTATTTTGACCAATGCATTTTCATCAAATCCATCAAGTTTTCCAGAAATAGTAAATTGTTTTTGAGCAAATAAGTTTGTAAAAACAAATAAGATAATTAGTGTTAATAGTTTAGTCATTATTATGTAGTTAATTATTTATAAATCTAATTAAATATTTCGAAAAATCATCTCAAAAAAACCTCCACCCAAGCAATTTGGGTGGAGGTTTTATTATTCAATAATTAACGTTTAGTATTTTTACAATTTCGGCTCGTTTGTTTACTTGTTCAACTTGCAGGCAACACACTATTTCTTGCTGCTTTTACAATCTCGTTCAAATCGTGGTACAAATTAGACCAATCCGGTACATCTTTCATTGCTGTAATTAGATTGAGGTAAGATCGCAGTACTTGTTCCAATTCTTTTCGAGAAGATGACGCACTCGATATTTGACGAAGATCTGCATTAGCCTCTGCTTGTTGCGCAAATAATATCTCAAAATCGGTATGTTTTGTTTTCAAATCATCAAAAGCTGATACAAGCGATAAGTTAATAATACGCAATGTATTATCTGGCTTTTCTAATTCTTCGATAAGCTTCTTCAATTGAGCTGTTTCGGCAGAATAACTCAATCTGTCTAAATCCAGTCCAAACATTTGGAAAACTTTGTACAAAGCTTCCGCATCTTGATAGTTCGCGACAGAAGTCAATTTACGATAACCATTCAAGAAAGCCTTCATGTTACTAAATGCAACATCTCTCTCTTTATCCGCTGTCGCCACCTCTTTTCCTTTTCCGCTATAGGTCAACTTTGTGTATACCGTGTCGTAGTTTTGATAACTCGCAATAAGCGACAGCAACAAAGGGTGGTTCTCTACAATGGTGTAATTTCCGGCTTGAGAAGAGTTGATAGTTCGCTGCGCTAATGTCGCCAGATTTTTTGTCGATAATTTTTGTAAATTAATTTTCATAACAGGTTAATTAAGTGTTTATAATTCATTTATTTTTAATGTTTTATAAATATAGTCAATATATTATTAATCAATATAACCTTACAGATATTACAAACAAACTTGTTTTAGATGAATGTAATCTTACATTTATTACAAACAGACTTGTTTTAGATGAATGTAACCTTACATTTATTACAAACAGACTTGTTTTAGATGAATGTAACCTTACATTTATTATAAACAGACTTGTTTTAGATGAATGTAATCTTACGTTTATTACAAACAGACTTGTTTTAGACGAATGTAATTTTAGAAACAATTATATTTACAAGAAATTAGTTATATACAAGCTTTCCAAACATTACACTGAATGAACTCAACAGAAAATCTATTTTTTGAAATAAAAAGTCAAGGAAATTTTATAAGAATTTCGACAAAAAATCTAATAAACTATAACTCAGAAATTGATTATGATAATAATTGGATTAATTGTTATATTGAGGTTAAAGGAGGAGCATTTCAAGGTAAATATTCAGCTGAAATTCTAACAATAACTTTTGAAGATTTTAAACAAAAGCTCGCAATTTTATATAATAAATTAGATGGAAAAGTAATATTTTCTGATTTAGAAGAATATTGTAAAATTGATATTTCAGGAGATGGTTCTGGTAAATTAAGAGCAAGTATTGAGTGTAATGATAAATCGGGTATATATTCTGCGAATCTAACTTTTGATATTGATTTTGACCAAACTTTTCTTAAAGATATAATTAACCAACTCAATCAAATTACCAAAGCATTTCCAATAATTGGTGATTTTAATATATCTAATAAATACGATGTATTATAATAAAAAATAAGACTAAACAGTATTCTAATATGAAAATATTCAATTTTCTTTTCTTTATTTTAATTATTTTAACTTTAAACTCTTGCTTTTTAGCAATTACAGGAGCTCCACATTCTCACTCATATAAAGAAATTTCTGACAAAAATGATTTAAAATTAAATGTATTTTGTACGTACTTAATCAAACAGATTAAAATAGGAAATGTAAATCCAAATGATTCAATTTATATTCAATCATCGAGCTTAAAAAAATTAAATGAAAGAAAATTATTAAATCATAATGATTTATCCGATTCAATGAGATTTTACAATTTGAGAATTGGAGATATTAAATTCCATAGTAAAAAAAGAAAAGATACTATCAATATTATAAGAATAACTAGTAATGGAGATAAAACGGTTTACAAATTCCTTTTAGACTCAAGCGACAAAGAAAATTAGAAAAAAAATCCTTGTCAAGATTCAAAACTTTGACAAGGATTTTATTTTTCTAACCATTAACCGCTCTAAAAAAAGCGTCTAATTTCTTTTCGTCTAATTTTCCATCAGTTCTTACACCGCTACAAATATCTACGCCAAAAGGCTGAACAACATCAATCGCTTCACGAATATTATCAGGATGAAGACCGCCAGCCAAAAATAGAGGAATGTTAATTTCTTCTCTAATTTTTTTGCTAATCGCCCAATTGTGCGTGCGCCCTGTCCCTCCCAGTTCTTTTACTTGTAAGTTAGGATTTCCGCTATCTAATAAAATAGCATCTACAAACTGAGATTTCTCTATCGCTTCAGTTACCGAATTTTCATCAATTACATGAATCACTTGTACCAATTTTACCCAAGGTAATTCGTTTCTCAAAATTTGATATTCTTCGTTTTTCAGCTCATCAACTAACTGAATTGTATTCGTATAAACTTTTTTATAATGTTGAATAATTGTTTCTGCTGTTGTTTCACTTGTTAATAAAAACGAAGCTAATGTTGGCGGGATAATTTGTGTAATATCTTTGATTAAATCATCACCAATAATACCTGGTCCGCTTGGCATATTACCAACTAAACCTAATCCACTCGCTCCATATTTTATCGCTTGTTGTGCTTCTTCTTTGCTACTAATACAACAAATTTTAACTCTTGTTTTCATCATTTGTTTTATTCTTAATACTATAAATATATAAAAAAACACCTCAATTTCTTGAAGTGTTTTGTATGGTCTAAGATTTAGAATTGATTTTAGAAATCTTCTTCCGAACCTTTTAATTTTTCTGCATTTTCTGCCATTTTCAATGCATCAATCATTTCTTGAATATCTCCATTCATAAAGTTATCCAAATTATAAATTGATTTGTTGATACGGTGATCTGTTACACGTCCTTGCGGATAG
This sequence comes from Empedobacter sp. UBA1574, assembly GCF_002322895.1. Classification (NCBI taxonomy): domain Bacteria; kingdom Pseudomonadati; phylum Bacteroidota; class Flavobacteriia; order Flavobacteriales; family Weeksellaceae; genus Empedobacter; species Empedobacter sp. UBA1574. The sequence continues at coordinate 156,367 of NZ_DCOI01000018.1, forward strand.
TTGTATGTACGAATTTTAGCAGAACGGTCACCAGTCGAAACTAATGATTTACGTTGAGCAGAACGTTCTGAATGTTTTTTCTCGAACTCGATTTCATACAATTTTGTACGTAATAATTGTAAGGCTTTTTCACGGTTCTTATGTTGAGAACGCGCTTCTTGACAAACAATTACAATTCCAGAAGGTTTGTGCGTTAATTGAACTTTCGTTTCAACTTTATTTACATTTTGTCCTCCCGCACCAGATGAACGAGCTGTTTGATACTCCAAATCTGCTGGATTAATCACTACATCAACCTCCTCTGCTTCTGGTAAAACCGCAACCGTAATCGCCGATGTATGCACACGTCCTTGCGATTCTGTTTCAGGAACACGTTGTACACGGTGAACACCTGATTCGTATTTCATTGTTCCGTACACTGCATTTCCTTCTACTTGCATTACCAACTCTTTGTATCCTTTTCCAGATGCTTCAGAAGTATTTAATACTTCGTGTTTCCATCCTTTTTCTTTGAAATACATCGAATACATACGGTAAATATCTTCTACGAAAATCGCTGCCTCATCTCCTCCTGTTCCAGAACGTAACTCGACAATGATGTTTTTCTCATCTTCTGGATCTTTTGGAATCAACATCATTTTGATTTCTTCCTCTAAAGGTGGAATCGCATTGATTGCTTCGTCTTTTTCTATTTTAGCTAACTCAACCATTTCAGCATCAGAACCATCTTGAATAATTTCGTCTGCTTCCTCAATTACATTGATTAAGTTTTCGTATTGTTTTTGCATTTCAACAAAGTCTTTCAAATCAGAATATTCTTTGTTTAATTTCGCATAACGAGTTTGATCTGTTACGATATCTGGTTGGATGATTAAATCTGCCACCTCATCGAAACGTTGTTTGATTGCTCTTAATTTATCTAATAGACCTAAATCTGCCATATACTTTTATTGGATTGCAAAGATACAATAACTCAAGGGATTCAGAAAATTTGAATAAAAAAAACCGATGATTTCTCATCGGTTTTGTAATTTATTGTTAAAAATATTATCTCGTAAATAATAATTCTCTGTATTTTGTTAAAACCCAGAATTCGTTATCGACCATTAATTCTAACTTATCAGCATGGTAACGAATTTCATCATAATATGGTTTTACTTTGTTACAATAAGCATGTGCTCTTTCTTCTAAAGATTCAACCACATTTGCTTCTTTACGTGCATCCATCATTAAGTGCAATTTTGCGTTTAATTCGTTTACATGCATCGAAATTTTCTTCAAAATAATTAATTGCTCGCCTGCATATTCTTCATAATCATCTCCAAAAATATCTTTGAATCCTTTAATGTTTTTGATCAATATGTTTTGATATTTGAAAGCTGTCGGAATAATATGATTTCTCACAATATCACCTAAAACACGACCTTCAATCTGAATTTTCTTGATGTAATCTTCTAATTCGATTTCGTAACGCGCTTCAACTTCTGTGTTGTTCATTACATTAAGTTCCGAGAATAAATCCAATGATTTTTGAGAAACTTTTGCTTTTAAAGCAGATGGAGTTGTTTTGTGATTTGACAATCCTCTACGAGCCGCTTCTTCTTCCCATTCTTTGCTGTATCCGTCACCTTCGAATAATATATTCTTTGTTTCTTTAATATATTCACGTAAAACATTGAAAATTGCTTCATCTTTTTTCAAACCTGTTTCAATCAACGCATCAACTTCTTTTTTGAAATCGATCAATTGTTTTGCTACAATTGCATTCAACGTTGTCATTGCATTTGCACAGTTTGCAGTCGATCCTACAGCACGGAACTCGAATTTATTTCCTGTAAAAGCAAATGGAGAAGTTCTGTTTCTATCTGTATTGTCTAATAAAACATCTGGAATTTTTCCAACAACGTTTAATTTTAAATCAGTTTTTTCTTCAGGAGATAATTTCCCTGTCGAAACACCTTCTAATTCTTCCAATACTTTTGTCAATTGTTGACCAATAAAGATCGAAATAATTGCTGGTGGCGCTTCATTCGCTCCTAAACGGTGGTCATTAGAAGCAGAAGCGATAGAAGCACGTAACAATTCCTCATAAATTGAAACTGCTTTGATGGTATTAATAAAGAACGTTAAAAACTGTAAATTGCTGTTTGGTGTTTTTCCTGGCGCTAATAAATTAACTCCAGTATCTGTTGCTAACGACCAGTTATTGTGTTTTCCAGATCCGTTAACTCCTTTGAATGGTTTTTCGTGGAATAATACTTTAAAATGATGACGCTCACCAACTTTTTGCATCACATCCATTAACAATGAGTTGTGGTCAACTGCTAAATTCGTTTCCTCGAAAATTGGCGCTAACTCAAATTGATTAGGTGCTACTTCGTTGTGACGAGTTTTTACAGGAATTCCCAACAACATACATTCGTTTTCTAAATCGCGCATATAATTTAAAACACGCGTAGGAATCGAACCAAAATAATGATCTTCTAATTGTTGACCTTTTGCAGAAACATGTCCTAACAACGTTCTACCAGTTTGTAAAATATCTGGACGAGAAGCCGCTAAAGCATCATCAATTAAAAAATATTCTTGTTCCCAACCTAAAGTCGGAGTTACTTTCTTCACATTTTTATCGAAGAACTTCGCTACTTCTGTAGCTGCTTCATCAATTGATAAAAGCGCTCTTAACAAAGGTGTTTTATTATCTAGAGCTTCTCCTGTGTACGAAACAAATACTGTCGGAATGCATAAAGTTGTTCCAAAAATAAATGCTGGTGAGGTTGGATCCCAAGCTGTATATCCACGTGCTTCGAATGTATTACGAATTCCTCCATTTGGAAAAGAAGATGCATCTGGCTCTTGTTGAACTAATAATGATCCACTAAATTTTTCTACAGGATCTGCTCCATCAAATGAAGTTTCGAAAAAAGCATCATGTTTTTCTGCTGTTGTTCCTGTTAATGGCTGAAACCAGTGTGTATAATGTGTTACACCTTTGCTCATCGCCCATTCTTTCATTCCTAAAGCAACAAAATCTGCCATTTTACGGTCGATTTTAGTACCATAATCCATTGCAGAACGAACGGCTTTATAAGCTTCTGAAGTTAAATGTTGACGCATTGCTTTGTCATTGAAAACATTGCTTCCAAAAATTTCTGATTTTTTCCCTAATTCAGGAACAGCTACCGGTTTGCGATTGCTTGCGGCTTTTAGTGCTTCAAAACGAAATGATGTCATAAGAAAATTACTTTGTGTTGTTTTATGATGCAAAAATAAATAAAAATTAAACATAAAATAAAAACACCCCTATTTTTTTAGGGGTTAAATTATAATTTCATTACAAATAAATTCAATACCCCTTTATTTTAGTTTAGATTTTCAAAACATCAGTGTAAAATTAATTTTTATTTAACATTCGAATAAACTTATTTAAACGAAAAAAGCAGTTTCAATTGCTTGAAACTGCTTTTAGACACTCATAATATAAAAAGTTTTTGGTCTATCTGAAACGGTCTACTGATTTTACAAGATCATCATCCTTCTTAATCAAACGATTGGCAATTGACAGAAGCACAATCGAAGCTAAAGGAACTAATGCCCAAATACCTTTCTCAGAATTTCCTTCTCCAGGTAATGTTAATAGACAATATACAAAAGAACCAATTAATAAAACATTCAAAATAATGTTTAACCATCCTAAGCTAATCTGTAACTTACGTTTTTTGAAAAACATAATGGTTAAAAATGAAATTAAAGCTGATGAGAAAAAGGCTAACGAAAAAATGTAATCTCCTTTCTCCGGATTTTGTAACCAATTTAATGGAATATCAAACAGCTTATCAAAATTCATGGCGAATATACTCGAAATTATTCCACTTAAGAATAAATATATACTTTGCTTTCTTTGAATCATTTCTTAAATTTCGAATACAAATGTAAAAAAACTTTTTGAGTTTTTATAATTATTCGTACTATTGCATTAATAAATCTCAAATTTATACGCTTTATAACAATTCTATTGTTATGATTCCCAATTACTTTATTGAATAAAAAAAATATAAACACATTAATACCTTCATTATAGGATTATGTTTGATATCGAAGAATTAAAATCATTCAAATTACCAGATTTACAACAAGTTGCAGAGCAACTGAAAATCGATGGGTATAAGAAATTAAAAAAAGGCGAATTGTTAGACGCAGTTTTAGGTTTTATCAACAGCCAACCAAAGGTTGAAGAAAAAGCTGAAACAAAACCTGCTAAAAAAGATAAAGCTGAAAATCTACCTACAGAAGATAAGAAACCGAAACGCAAACGAGTTCAAAATTCGGAAGGAGAAGTTCAACAAAAAGAGGCTGTTGCAGAAGAAGTAAAAACTGAAAAAGTTGAAAATACTTCTACCGAAACAGAAAAAAAGGAAGAAAATAATCCTCGCGTTAATAAATTTCAGGAACGAGCGAACAAAAGCCAAGATCTGAAAAAGAATAATCAAAATAATCAGAAGAAAAATAATCAATCTGATAATCGTAATCAAAACGATCAATCTCAACAAAATAATCACCACAATAATCAAAATCAAAAAAATAAATATCGCGCTGCGAATTATGAATTTGACGGAATTATTGAAACTGAAGGTGTTTTAGAGATTTTACCAGATAATAATTATGGTTTTTTACGTTCTTCTGATTTTAATTATTTGTCTTCGCCTGATGATGTGTATGTTTCTCAATCTCAAATTAGATTATTTGGATTAAAAACGGGAGATACAATTACAGGAGAGGTTCGTCCTCCAAAAGAAGGTGAAAAATATTTTCCTTTAATCAAAATTAAAGAAATCAACGGTCGTACGCCAGATTATGTACGTGATCGTATCGCTTTTGAGCATTTAACTCCACTTTTCCCTAACGAGAAATTCAATTTAAGTAATTCTAAATCTTTATCAAATCGCGTAATTGACTTATTTACACCAATAGGTAAAGGTCAACGTGGGATGATTGTGGCGCCACCAAAAACGGGTAAAACAACGTTATTGAAAGATATTGCGAATGGAATTGCGCAAAATCATCCAGAAGTTTATTTGATTGTTTTATTAATCGATGAGCGTCCGGAAGAGGTAACAGATATGAAACGTTCGGTAAACGGAGAGGTTATTGCATCTACGTTTGATGAGGAAGCAAATCGCCATGTAAAAGTTGCAAATATCGTTTTAGAGAAGGCAAAACGTATGGTAGAATGTGGACACGATGTTGTGATTCTTTTAGATTCTATTACGCGTTTGGCTCGTGCTTACAATACAGTTTCGCCAGCTTCTGGTAAAGTGTTATCGGGTGGTGTTGATGCAAATGCATTACACAAACCAAAACGTTTCTTTGGAGCTGCTCGTAACATCGAAAATGGAGGTTCTTTAACAATTATTGCAACTGCATTGATTGATACAGGTTCTAAAATGGATGAAGTTATTTTCGAAGAATTTAAAGGAACAGGTAATATGGAGTTACAATTGGATCGTAAGATTTCGAACAAACGTATTTTCCCTGCAATTGACTTAGTAAGTTCTTCTACGCGTAAAGACGATTTGTTATTAGACGACAAAACACAACAATTAATGTGGGTTCTTCGCAACCATTTATCGGATATGAATCCTGTAGAAGCGATGGAATTCTTACACGATCGTATCAAACATACACGCTCTAACGAAGAGTTTTTAATCTCAATGAATAAGTAATTTATTACAACTTATAATTTTAAAAACCATCTAAAGTTGTTTAGGTGGTTTTTTTTAAATCTATTTTATGAAAAAAATATATAACAAAAAAAGCTCAAGAAAATAAATTCTTGAGCTTTGTTGTACCTCAGGCGGGACTTGAACCCGCACGTCCTAATGGACACAGGATTTTAAGTCCTGCGTGTCTACCAATTCCACCACCAAGGCATCCACTTCTAAGAAAGAAGTTAGAGCGGGAAACGGGACTCGAACCCGCAACATTCAGCTTGGAAGGCTGACGCTCTACCAATTGAGCTATTCCCGCGATTGTGAGTGCAAATATAGAACAGCTTTTTTAATTACAAAACTTTTAGGAAACATTTTTTTCATAATTATTTTACATTAAAAGCTAAGTTTCTCATCATAATATTTTTAAGTACTAAAATAATTTTACTTTTTTTTGATTAAATTATTTTGAACATTAAAAATTCATCTTAAATAATTGCATTTTTCCAGATTTTAAGCAATCGTTCGTAAGAAAATTGAGCATTAGCTGGACTTGTACTTGGCAAAGAAATATACTCAATAGATGTTTTTTCATCAAAATATTTCCAAAATAATTGTTCTGATTTCTTTCCATTGAAAATTATTTTATCAATTGTAGGATATTCATTCAACAATTCATCAATCTGATTTGGCAAAACATTTTTCATATCCACATCCATGCTTCCCTTTCTGTCAGCAGAATGTGCAACATCCCAAAGCGCAAACTTATTCTGTAAAATAAGTTGTTTTCTTATTTCATAATCTTCTGAAAATTCTGTCTCAAAAATCTCAAACATCATTTTCCAAAATCGATTACGCGGATGTCCATAATATTGATTGACTTCTAACGATAAATCACCAGGTAAAGAGCCAAGAATTAATGTTTTTGGTAGTTCTGATATAATTGCAGCAAATGATTGTTTATGCATTTTGTTTTATTCTAAAAATATAATGTACAAAAAAAGTGCTACAGTTTGTAGCACTTTTTTTTCTATTTCTATCATTAGATAATTTGTTCAGAAACCTCCTCCCACTCTAACATTTTTTTGTCTAAATCATTTTTCAGATTCGAGTATTTATCTAATTCTTGTTGCGTTTGCGAACCTGCATGCAACTTATTTTCTAAATCGGCAATCTTCGTCTCTAAATCAGAAATCTCCGTTTCTATTCTTGACAATCTATTTTTAAGACGTTTTTGCTCTTTCTCTTCCTCAAAAGATAAAACTCTTTTCGCTTGTTCTATTTTAACCTCAATCGGTTTCTCTTCTTTTCGTGCAGCCAAACTATTTCCTTTCTCCACTTCACGGAAACTTCCCGCTTTTATTTGCGCCAAATAATCATCAATTCCAGAAAGATATTCTTTCACTTGACCATTACGGAAATCGAACACTTTATCTACTAAACCTTCTAAAAATTCACGGTCATGAGATACTAAAATCAAAGTTCCAGAATATTTTTGTAAAGCTTTTTTCAACAATTCTTTTGATACAATATCCAAGTGGTTCGTTGGCTCATCCATGATTAATACATTGAATGGACGTAACAATAATTTACACAACGCCAAACGATTTCGCTCACCTCCCGAAAGAACCGAAACTTTTTTCTCAACAGCATCACCACCAAACATAAATGCACCTAAATAATCGCGAACATGTTTACGTGTTTCTTCTGTTGCAGAATTTTCTGCTTCTTCTAAAACCGTTAATTTATCATTCAAAACATGTGCTTGATTTTGGGCAAAATATCCGATTTCTACATTATGTCCATGTTTTATTTTGCCTGAATGCTCTTGTTCGTTGATAATCGCACGCGATAAAGTCGTTTTTCCTTGACCATTTTGACCAACAAAAGCTACTTTTTCTCCTCGATTAACATAAAAAGAAACATGATCAAAAACTTGATGATCACCAAAAGCAACACCTACATCATCTAACTCGAAAATAATTTTACCTGGCTGAACAGCATCCACAAAACGGATATTCATTTTCGTTACATCATCATTTTCAATTTCGATGCGTTCTATTTTATCTAATTTTTTGATTAATGATTGCGCCATCGAAGCTTTATTAGCTTTTGCACGGAATTTTGAAATTAAATCTTCCGTGTGCTTAATCATTTGCTCTTGATTCTTCTGTGCTTGCTCTAATTTTTCGCGACGATCTTCACGCAATTCTAAATAACGCGTATAATTCGCTTTAAAATCAGAAATGTGGCGATTTGCAATTTCGATTGTACGATTAGTTACGTTATCCAAAAATTGACGGTCGTGCGAAACCAACACAACAGCTCCAGGATAATCTTTCAAGAAATCTTCTAACCAAACAATCGAATCGATATCCAAATGGTTGGTAGGCTCATCTAAAAGCATTACATCATGTTTTTGCAACAATAGTTTTGCCAATTCAATTCGCATTCTCCAACCTCCAGAAAATTCTTCTGTTGGGCGATGAAAATCTGAATTTTTGAATCCTAAACCAATTAAAATTTGTTCGATTTCAGCATCTTTTGTGTAACCACCTAAAAGTCCGAAACGTTCTGTTAAATGAGAAATATCTTCAATTAATTTTCCATATTCGTCCGATTCGTAATCTGTTCTTTCAGCTAATTCTTTGTTTACAAAATCAATACGTTCTTGAATTTCAACCAATTGCTCAAAAGCAGAATCCGCTTCTTGCCAAACCGTTCTTCCTTGTACAAAATCAATATCTTGCGATAAATATCCGATTGTAACGTCGCCTTCGTAAACAACTTCACCTTCTGAAGATTGCTGACTTTTGGCTAAAATTTTAAGCAAAGTAGATTTTCCTGCTCCATTTTTCCCTACCAAACCAACACGGTTTCCTTTGTTGATGCGGAACGAAACGTTTTCGAATAAATATCTACCCGCAAAATAAACTCCTAAATTTTGTACTAATAACATTTTGCAAAAATACAATGTTTTTTGTTAGATGAAAACTTATCTCAAAACTATAAGTAGTATATTGTGAAAGTGTTTTAAAAATAACAATCACCTTTCAATTAATGATTATGAGTAAAATTATTATTGTTCCTATTAATAAAGAAGCTGAATTAAAATTAGATTATGATACAGCTTCTCCAAACGAATTAATCGAAATTAGGTTAAATGAATCAGAATTTAATATTTTATGGAAGAAAGGTGTTTTTGATTTAATTAATCAAACTTGTAATTCAATAATTGACGATTATGAAGACGAAAAAATTAATAATTTAGTTTTAATTGAAAACACTTATAATCAATTGAAGAAAACATATCCTGAATGTGAAAATATTATTAATATATTTCATAAAGCATTAGAACTTAAAACAAGTATTCATTTCTATTTTTAACAATATTTAAAATCACTTATGAAGATAATATTTGATGGCTGGAATGAAGGATTTCAAAAAGTCACTTTAACACATCTACAAATTGACTTACTAAAAATATCATTAAAAGTTGCTAAAAGTAATGTTGACAAATTATTAGATGGACATTCAATAACAATTGATGTTAACGATGAACAATTAGCTTTAACTTTTATAAAAGAAGCTAAAAATATTAATGCTAATTGTAGAATTTTGCATTGATTTTTTTTAAGGTTTTAAACGATAACTCAAAAAATACAATACAAAACTGATTAAAATCGAAAAAGTTGCTGGCACAAAATAAGCCAATGCGAGATTTTTGGTTGCAATAAAATTAATTGGAAGGTTCATTAATCTGAATTGAAAAACTAAAAAACACAATACTACTATAATTACAGACATTTTCCAATCGTAATTGCGTTTATGATTAATTACTGAACATAAAATATACGCCAAAACAATACCTACAAAACTCAAAATTGTTTTCATTGTAGCTAAATGTTTCAGTTTTTCGCTGATTCCGAATTCGTCACTTTTTCTAACCAAAAAGGCAAAATTATCTTTTCCCATTGAATGAATTAATTCAATCAAATCTAATTCAGCCAAGACGTAAAATTGTTGAATTCCTAAAAATAACAAAACGCTTGCTACAAGTTGAATTGCAAATATTTTTATGTCAAATTTTTTCATTCAAAATAGGTTTAAAATCGATCATAGAAACGTGCAATGTTCGCTTCTTTGTCAATTAGTTGATTATTTTCTAAAAAATCGTACAAATCATCCACCATCACAGGCGCTAACATTGTCCCACGCGTTCCCATTCCATTTAGACAAATCAATTGTTGATGCGTTGGATGCGCTCCTATAATTGGACGACGATCCACAACCGTTGGACGAATTGACGCATGTTGTTCCACAACTTCAAAATCATCTTTAAAAAAATTCTGAACACCTTCAACCAAATATTGTTTTGCATCCTCAGTATTTTCATAATTCACATGATCACGATCGTAAGTTGCGCCTACAAAATATTGATTATTTTCTAAAGGCATCAAAAATTCTTTTCCTTTCACAACTGCTTCAGGTAAATTAGCTTCTGTTTTAATTCTCAACACTTCGCCTTTTACACCAATTATAGGTAAATTTTTGAAATAAGGATTGTTCAAAATATTATAACCTTCGGCAAAAATTATTTTAGTTGCTTCGATTTTTTTATAGCTCGTTTGATTATCCTCTAATTTTAATTCATTAAAATCAAAAGTTTCATCAAGAAACAAATCATTTTTGACTAAATAATTTTTAAAATCAGCCAAAAGATTTGTCAAATCAACACGGCCTGTATGCAAAACTTCGCCAGAACCTATCGGAGAATTTATTGAAGAAAAATCATTCAATTGTTCTGTATCAGTTGCTAAATAATCAATCAAATCTGGATGAGTTGTCGCTTTTTTCAACCACGTTTTTTTCTCTTGTTCGTCATTAAAAATTCTATAAACTGGAAAATTGTAGATATATTTTTTGTTTAATAATTGTTCGAAATCACCAAAAACTTCGCGCAATCTTTCAATTTGTTTTGTCGCATTCCAAACAATTGAAATACGTTTTAGCACAACAGGATTAAAAATTCCAGCAGCAATCGCCGATGCTTTGTGAAAATGATTATCAATCACCACAAAAGATTTCTTTTCCTGCAACAATTTCATCGCCATACAACTCCCTGCAACACCTTGACCAACGATGATATATTCTACTTTTTTCAATTTCTAAAATTTGCTTACAAAGGTATCTATTTTAGATTTTAAGGATTAACTAAATTCTGAAAAAAAACATTGTAGAAAAATTAAACTATTTTTTCTCCTTCAAAAGTATTTAGAGCATTAATATAGATATTCTCTACAAAGTCTCTTAAGGTGATTCTTTTTTCGCTTTCGTCTAATTTAGTTGTTGATTTTTTAATAGAATTAGAAAGAGTTTTTGCTTGTCCAAAACTATTAATTGAAACAAATAGTGTTGTAGTAAAATAATACTTTTCATCATTATGTTTTTAATCGACCTAATTTAAATAAAAAAAACTCCAATCAAATGATTGGAGTTTTTTTATTGTATTCTGATTAGTAATTCCACATATCAGCTTCTGACTGAATAATAGAATTTCTAATTTTATGATGTTCTTCTAATTGACCTTTCGCATCATTTGGAATGTAATCATCAATCATTTTCGTTCCATACATTGTTTGAGCTTTATAAATAACAGAACTAAATCTGCGTGCATTTAACATCTCATCGTATGTAATTGCCGAATTTGAATTACTTGGATTAAATACTGTTGCATTCACCAAAACATTACGAGCATCAGGATACCAAATCCAAAATAAATCTACGTAAGCTCCGTCAGCAAATTCTGTTCCTAACGATTGCGCATCAGGCCCCATAATTGCTAAACCTAACAAACGATATTTTAATTCTCCTAAACGACGGTCGATATACCAAAGACCTTTCGTTTTTACCATTTTGATATCGTCAGATTTAATTTTATAATTAAAAATAGCAGCTTCGTCAGGAGTTTCTCCAGCAGCTTTCATATCGTAGTAATACTGCTGTGTATCTTTCTTCTCATTACGAGCCATAATTTGCTCATAACTCATTTTAGTTTGAAAGTACTCATCATCGTAAACTTCTCTAATCTTTTTGCTACGAACTCCGTCAACCAATACATCGTATAATGATTTAGAATTTTGCACTAACTCATCACCAGATCTATAATAAGGTTGATTTAGACGCTCATTCAAATCAATTACTTCCCATACAACTTTCGACCATAAAACATCTTTATCTTCGATAAAACCATATTTCATAGGATCTTGAGCCGTACTTACTGTATCTCCAGCTTCATCAACTCTTGTTTTATTTTCGCGGTCTTTTCTTAACTGTTCTGGCGAAACAGCGTTAAGAACATTTTGCGCCATTGTAAGAGTTGAGAAAAAACTCATTAAACCAAACAAAAGATACTTCATATTTTAAATTTTTACTTTTTAAATTATTGTACTTGAATTGCGATAGATGATGCTTCTCCAGTTGCTCCTGAATTTGTACGATATTTAATATCGAAAACACCAATAATATCACCTTTTTTCGCTTTCGAAATAACTCCAGCTGCTCCTGACATTTTATTTCCAGAAACACGAGCCGTTGCCTGACCAGGAACTTTAACATTGAAAGATGTTACTTCACCTGAAATTGGGAATAAGAAATCTGGCCAATCTACACGAATTGTTTGCGCTGCAATTCCATTATCTGGAATAGCTGGACTTGTATTTCCTAAAATAACACCACGTGCTGGTGGAACTGGTTTGATACGGAATGTTTCACGAACTGATAATGTTTTACCAGAACTTGCTCTTGCAGATGCCGTAAACACCACTTCGTTTCCTCCTCCAGGCGTATAATTCCATTTGTTAGCTCCCGCTCCAGAAGGACTTCCAGAAGAAGCACTTAAACTAACAGGTCCGTTTGCACCGTTAATTGTTGCTGAAATTGGATTAGATACTCCACGATAAACTACACGTAAATTATCTGCAACAATAGAACCTCCTGTTGGATCTTTTTCAATAATCTCAGCAGCTTTTTTATCTAATGTTTGTGCAACAACTTGATAAGTTGAAGGTGCTATGGCTACCGTTTTCGTTTTTCCATTCGATACGTATGTAATGTTACCTGTTAATTGATGCATACCAACTGCAGATGTATTCAGCTTAATAGATGCTTTACCATCAACAACAGTAGCAGAACCAACACTTGTAGAAACAGAACCTTTGATTGAATTATCGTAAGCTCCTAAAACTACATTAAGAACAGCTTCATCTCCGACTTTAACAACACCTGGAGATAAGAATAAACCTTGGAAAGCATCCAATTCGATTTTTTCTTCTAATTTACCAGATAATAATGCTCTCACTAAGTTACCTTCTTCTGTACGAGCATCCATTTGCATTTTCGATAAATTCGTTAAAGAAGCAACCATTGGTTGATCATAGAATTTTTCTTGCATCCAACTTTGTTTCTTCGATTTTGGAGTTGTTCCAAAAAATTCGTTGATACGAGCTTCCGCATTTTTAGCATCAGGACTTTGTTTTGCAAAAGTCATTAAGAAATTTCTGAAACCATCAATTTTGTTTGTAAACTCTTGTGCTTTCTCATTTCCTTTGTCACCTCCTTTTCCTTTAAAGAATAAAGATACAACAGGCTCTGTATTAGACAATGCATTGTAATCTGTATCTTCTGATCCAGAAATAAAATCAGCACCAGCTAATTCTTTTTTCAATCCATCGATATAAGCAACAAAATCATTTGTTTGCTTTTTAACTTCTGCAGCCTCAGCTTGAGTTTTTGCATAAGTTGGATCATCCTTCGCTTTTAGATCAATTTGACCATAGAAGGTATCGTTATTTGTTTTCGTTAAAGTCGTTGTTGACTCTAAAGAAGTATTTATCGTTTCGAAAGATCTCAACACCTCACGATCCACGTTCAAAGCCATCATTGCAATGAACACGAGATACATCAGGTTAATCATCTTCTGACGTCCGGTTAGTCTACCACCTCCTGCCATAATAATTTATAGAATTAATGAATAATTAGTTTAATTTATCGGAGCAATGTATTAGTTGTTTTTCATTGCAGAAAGCATACCTCCGTATACTTTGTTTAATGCATTAATGTTAGCAGAAAGCTCTTGCATTTCTTTCAAGAATTGCTCTGAACTACCTGAAGATTTTTGCATTTCTTCGATAAATTGTTTATTTAATTCTACTTGTTTTTGGCTATTTACAATTTGCTCAGCATATACAGCATTTAATTGGCTGATGTTAGTTGATGCTTTTGCAATTTCGTTGCTATATTGTTCTGTTGAAGCGACAGCTGATGTTGTTGTGTTTAATTCGTTAACAGCTGAACCAAATTTATCTAAAGAACCACGTAATCTTTCGAAAACTTCTTTATCTAATTTTGCATCTGCTAATACTTTGTCTAACTCAGCAGTTAAATTATTTCCTGCAGTTGCAACAGCAGCAGTTTTTCTTTGTACTGGTTCTCCATTTAATAATTCTGGATAAGCTTTTTCCCATTCATAGCTTCCTTGAGGTTTATCGAAAAATGCTGAATAAAAGAAGACGAATGCTTCAGCTACTAATCCGATTGTTAAGATTAAATTGGCTGATATTGGTCCTAAATTCGTGTGCGTAATTTTACATAATGCCCCGATAATTACTACTGCGGCAAAGAAATTATACAAAAAATTTGTAAGACGTTCTTGTTTTGAAGCTTGTACTGCCATAAGAGTGCTTTTTATTAAATTGTTTTATTAATTAGGTTATTTGGTTTTTCTAAAATTTACTTTTGATCCTTCTGGGAAAGATTGAACTGTACGGAATCCGATGAAACTTCTTGCAGAATCTTTGTGTTCCCAATCTCTTGCTGAAGTCATTAATAAATATCCAACATCTTTCCAAGATCCTCCTCTTACACTTCTATTTACTTCTCCAGACATTGTAATTGACGGATTAAGTGATGAAGACATTGTATAAGATGATCTGTTATACGGAGAACTTGTCCATTCAGCTACGTTACCAGCCATGTCATAAAGACCATATCCATTCGCACGGAATGTTTTTATAGGAGCCGTATACATGTAACCAGTTTTCTTGCCATCGTTGATTTCTAAATAATCTCCACGTTTTGGTTTGAAGTTCGCTAGATAACAACCTCTATCATCTGTTAAATAAGGACCTCCCCAAGGATAAGGTGCATTTTCTAAACCACCTTTCGCTGCGTATTCCCACTCAATTTCTGTTGGTAAACGGTAACTAATAACTTTTACTTGACTTCCTCTTTTCTTTTTATTATTCAATGCTGTGTTATGATATCTTGTGCGGAAATCACAAAAAGCTGTTGCTTGATTCCAGTTAACACCTACAACAGGATAATTTGCATAAGCTTTATGCCAAAAATAGTCTTGGTGCATTGGATCATTGTACGAATAGTTGAAATCTCTTACCCAAACTGTTGTATCAGGATAAATGTTTAAACTAAATTCTTTACGAAAATCTACACGGAAAGTACCACGTTTTTTTGCTGCAGCAGTTTGATCAACTGTCACATAAGAATAGTTTAATTTACGCGTATCAATACGTCTTTCTCCATTCATACGCTCTTCTGGAGGATAATATAATCCTTCCATAACCTCAGCATAATCTACATCTGGATATTTGTATTTATCCCACTCCAAACGCTGTTTCCAATTTAATTTCTTACCATCTAAAGATTGACCATCACGACCTGTATTACTGTTTTTAATATATTCATCATATGGCGTCCCTTGTCCATCTTGTGAACCAGAAATATATGCATAATCACCAATACCTCCTGCTCCATTATTTGGATTCATAGGGTCAAAACCTAAAGTTTCTGCCTTGTTTGCCAAAGCAGTACGAGCGATAGAATCTTTTACATAATTTACAAAATACTGATACTCAGAGTTTGTAATCTCTGTATCATCCATAAAGAAACCTGTAACAGTAACCGTTTTTACTGGAGCATCATTTGTTTTTGTAAAATCGTAATCGGTTTGTCCTAAAACAAACGATCCACTCGGAATCGGAACCATTCCTTTTGGACGAACTGGCGTCCAAGCCGAAGATGTTTTCGAAACTATTTGTCCATCATTTCTATCACTACTCCCTCTGTTCTTCAACATTTTACATGATGATAAAGAAAGAGATAGCAACAATGCACTTACCAAAATTCTATTCATTCTGTTATAGATTTATTTTTATACAGGTTTTATACTTTTAGTTCTCAATTAATAAGGCTACAAATTAAGGCAATTTATTAATTGATTTTTAAAATTGTTCTTTATTTTTTAATAAAATTTTTTGAAATATTTCCACCACCTATTCGGTATTTCTCCATTCAAGGCTTGCTCATAATCTTTTTCTGAACACGGAATAATTTCAAATTTTCGCTCTCCATCAACAGTGTTATCAACTTCTATCCACAATTGATTGGTTAATACATTTCGGTAAAAAATATAATTGTATCCTTCTGTAGGAACAAAAATTTTTTCAAAATATTGTGTATCGTCAAAACTTTTTATCTCTGGACGGTGATTTTTTCCATCAATAAAATACCAAATCATCTGCGAAATTAATAGATGATCTAATTTTTTATAATTCTCGATATAATCACAAACGTAAAGTGAAGTCAATTTATTGCTGAAACCTAAATATCTTGTTAACGCACAAATTTCTCGTGAAGTAAATCCATTTGGCGTCATATTTTTTGAAGAAGAGAAATCCGAACCTTGTAAACTCGATAAATTAAGCAAAGCCGCATTTGCATCTCTCGAATAAGGTTCTATTTCTTTTACATTTTCAGAAATCACACCCAAACGAACAGCATCAAAATTTAACTGATCTAACAAATCTAATTTTTCTTGAGCAACAAAATACGTTTGAAAACCGATATTCGTATAATCCAATAAATTGAAAGGCTCATTCGAAATAATTTTTGTTAAATAATTATTTTCTGTTGTTTGTGCTTCATCTTTTCCTAATCGTAATTTATGATCGATTGTTAAGTAATAAACTTTATCAACAATTTCGTCATAAGCACGATATTGTTGATAACCTAAACTTGGGTTTCCACCCAAAATAACAACAACATATCCATCACGAATTAATCCGTTGGTAACTTCTCTAAAAACTTTTTCGGTTTCGGCTTTATCATCATAATAAACAACATCGCCAAAATCGTACAAATCTATCGACCAATTTCCCATTTGCAATTCGTACAATTGTGTACGAACAAGGCTAAAATCTACATCTTCGATCAAATCTTTTTGTTTCGAACGAGATTCTGTCACACCAATAATCGCAATTTTATCGTTCGATTTTTCATCGCTTTCGATAACATCTTCGCGAAATTTTATAGCTTGTCCTAACGCAAAAGAATTACAAGATTTAGCAAAATCTTGTAATTCTTCAGAAACGGGTTTTAAAAAGTCGTTGTACATTATTACTTTTTAGTCGTTGTTTTTTTAGTTGTCGTTTTCTTCGCAGTTGTCTTTTTTGCAGGCGCTTTTTTAGTCACTGCTTTCTTTTTAGGTTTCGCAGCTTCTATTAATTTTTCAACCTCAGCCAAAGTCAACGCTTCTGGATTCGTCTCTTTCGATAACTCAACTTTTATTTTTCCTTGAATCAAATTATAACGTCCCCAACGCGCTTTCTCTAATCGAATTTCCTGTTCTGACCATTCGCGAACAACACGTTCAGATTCTTTACGTTTTTTATCTTCAATCAATTCGATAATATCAGCTTGAGATAAATGATCGAAATCGTATTTTTTCGGAACATTAATAAACCATTCATTCCATTTGATAAATGGTCCAAAACGTCCTTTTCCTTTTGTTACATCATACCCTTCGTATTGTGCAATCGGTGCATCAGCTTTTAATTTTTCTTCGATTAATTCTACTGCACGATCAAATGATAAATCCATTGGATCTTCCTCTTTCGGAATCGAAATATATTTATCATCAAATTTCACATAAGGTCCAAAACGTCCAATATTCACTTCTACTTCGTGCGCTTTATACTCACCTAAAGTTTTTGGTAATTCGAACAATTTCATTGCCTCTTCTAAGGTAATATTATGAATAGATTGATGTTTTTGAAGACTTGCAAAGCGAGGTTTTTCTTCATCTTCTGCTTCACCAATCTGAATCATTGGCCCAAAACGTCCAATACGTGCATGCACTTTTTTACCCGATACAGGATCAATTCCTAATTCGCGTTCTCCAGTTGCACGATCAGCATTTTCTTGAACATCTTCTACAACATGATGAAATTTCGTATAAAATTCATCAATCATTTTTGTCCAATTCAATTTACCTTCCGCAATATCATCAAAACTATTTTCGACACGCGCTGTAAAATCGTAATCCATCACATTCGTAAAATAATCAACCAAGAAATCATTTACCACAATTCCGATATCAGTTGGCATTAATTTGCGACGATCAGCTCCAAAAATTTCTTTTTGTTGAACTTTTTTGATTTGATTATCGATTAGCGTTAAGGTATTATATTTTCGTTCTTGACCATCCAATTCCCCAACTTCCACATAGCCTCTATTCTGGATTGTAGAAATCGTTGGCGCATAAGTTGATGGACGACCAATTCCTAATTCTTCTAATTTTTTTACCAAAGATGCTTCTGTATAACGAGCCGAAGGACGAGAAAAACGTTCAGTACCGTTTATTTCATCTGCTTTCAATTGCTCATTTACTTTTACACTTGGTAATAATACTTTATCATCATCAGCATCTTCGTCGTCAAACGATTCTTGATATACTTTTAAGAAACCATCAAACACAATTACTTCTCCTTTCGCTTGGAAAATAAAGTTGTTTTTGTTGTTATCAATATCAATAATAGTTCGTTCCAATTCTGCATTTGCCATTTGAGAAGCAACTGTACGTTTCCAAATTAATTCGTACAATTTTCGCATAGAATCGTCTGCATTTATTGAATGATTTTCGAAATGCGTTGGACGAATCGCTTCGTGCGCTTCTTGTGCAGATGAATTTTTGTTTTTATATTTTCTTATCTCAACATATTTGTTTCCGTAAGCAGATTCTATCTCAGCTTTTACTGCTGTTAATGCATCATCAGACAAATTCACACTATCTGTTCTCATATATGTGATATGTCCAGATTCGTATAATTGTTGTGCGACACGCATCGTTCTTGAAACTGAAAAACCTAATTTACGAGATGCTTCTTGTTGCAAAGTTGATGTTGTAAATGGTGCTGAAGGTGTACGCTTTGCTGGTTTCTTTTGTAAATCATTTACTTTAAAATCTGCTCCAACACATGTTTCTAAGAAATCTTCGGCTTCTTTTAACGTAGAAAATTCTTTTGTTAAAACTGCTTTTAATGTTCTTCCCTCATTTGTTTCGAAAATTGCAATGAATTTATATGACGAAACTGGAACAAAATTTTGAATTTCTTTTTCACGTTCAACAATTAATCGAACAGAAACTGATTGAACACGACCTGCAGATAAGCCTGGTTTGATTTTTTTCCATAAAATTGGCGACATTTCGAAACCAACTAATCTGTCCAAAACACGACGAGCTTGTTGTGCATCAACCAAATTCTCATCAATTTGACGTGGATTTTCTACCGCACGTTGAATCGCTTTTTTTGTAATTTCATTAAAAACAATACGTTTTGTATCTTTCTTTTCTAATCCAAGAACGTGATACAAATGCCAAGAAATTGCTTCTCCTTCGCGGTCCTCATCGGATGCTAACCAAATTGTTTGGGCTTTCGAAGACAATTTTTTCAGTTTACTTACAACCTCCTTTTTATCAGGTGTTACTTCGTATATTGGCTTATAATGATTCTCGATTTCGATTCCCATTCCTTTCTTTGGTAAATCGACCACGTGACCAAAACTTGATTCCACGATAAAATCATCACCTAAAAAACCTTGAATGGTTTTAGCTTTTGCTGGGGACTCAACAATAACGAGATTTTTAGACATATTGTTTTCTTAAAAAATTTCTGCAAAATTAATAACAAAAAAATGAAGCAGCCAAAAATGATTTTCAACTGCTTCATAATTTTGTCTATTTCATGTAAGGATTATCCTTGTAAATATCTGTTCCTATTTGGTCTATTTCTGATTGTTCATTGTCTTCTGTTCCTATAACTGTTTCA
Source organism: Empedobacter sp. UBA1574 (assembly GCF_002322895.1). Classification (NCBI taxonomy): domain Bacteria; kingdom Pseudomonadati; phylum Bacteroidota; class Flavobacteriia; order Flavobacteriales; family Weeksellaceae; genus Empedobacter; species Empedobacter sp. UBA1574. Next base: position 176,258 of record NZ_DCOI01000018.1, read on the forward strand.
TATAAAACATATGTAGCAATATAAATTAGAGGCATTGCTACTAATAATCCAACTCCACAAGCAAGTACGCCTAAAATTGCAACTCCAAAACAAGCCAAACAAAAAACAAATGCTGATCCGAAGTTTTTAAATAAAATACTTACACTTGATTTTATAGCTTCCGTTGTAGTAAAACTTGTAAACAATACAAAAGGAATTGCTAGTATTGATGTAACATAGAAAATAAATCCAGGTACAATACATAATAAAATACCTATGAATCCTAAAAATTGAACAGCTAAATATGTTGTAAAAATCACACCAAATTTTCCATCTTTATAATGAACAAACAAATCTGAAAAATCAGGATTTTGATGTTTATTAAATTTTTTAGCCATTGTCAAAATACTTACTGTAATCGGTGCTAAAGCTGCTGCAACTACAATACTAACAATATTACTCACCCACGCTAAAGGAGATGATGCTTCTGCAAACACTTCATTTAAATCAGATGGATCATTAATAACCATAGTTGGTGCTGAAATGATTAATCCTAAGAAGAAATTAATCATGAAACTAATTGCGAATGTTATTACAATTGCAAGAATTGCATATAAAGCGATTCCTGAAAAAATTTCCCATGATTTTGAAAAAATATCGCCAACGTTTATATTTACTCCTCGTTGTTTAATTTCTTCTATTCTTTGTCTAATTCTATCATCCATAGTTTTATATTTTTTTAGATTTCCTCAAATCTACAAAATGTTAATAAAATGCAAAAGAAAATTTTACTGCCAATATGTCACATAGATTTATTATTTTTGCACGATAAAATATCCATTTTAGAATGCATACAGAAGAAAAACATATAGATGAAGCAAGACAAGGAGAGGCTTTGATGACTGCTCCTACTCGTAATGCAACAAAGAAATTATTCTTAGAAAGTTACGGATGTCAAATGAATTTCTCGGATAGTGAAATTGTTGCATCTATTCTAAATAACGAAGGTTATCAAACCACTCAAAAAGTTGACGAAGCAGATTTAATTCTTTTAAACACTTGTTCTATTCGTGAAAAAGCGGAACAAACAGTTCGTAAACGTTTAGGAACTTTAAACGCAATCAAAAAACAAAATCCAAGTCTTAAAATTGGAGTTTTAGGTTGTATGGCGGAACGTTTGAAACATAAATTCTTAGAAGAAGAACATTTAGTAGATATCGTTGTAGGACCAGATGCTTACCGCGATTTACCAAACTTAATCAACGATGTAGAAGATGGTCGTGATGCGGTAAACGTACAATTATCAAAAGAAGAAACATATGCCGAAATTTCTCCTGTTCGTTTAGGTGGAAATGGCGTTACAGCCTTTGTTACGATTACTCGTGGCTGTGATAACATGTGTACATTCTGTGTTGTTCCTTTTACGCGTGGTCGTGAGCGTTCTCGTGATCCTCACTCAATCTTGAATGAATGTAAAGAATTAGCAGAATCTGGTTACAAAGAAATTACACTTTTAGGTCAAAATGTCGATTCATATTTATGGTATGGTGGAGGACCAAAAAAAGATTTCAAAAATGCAACTGATATTCAGAAAGCGACTGCTGTAGATTTTGCTCAATTATTAGACATGGTTGCTACGCAGTTTCCTAACATTCGTTTACGTTTTTCAACTTCTAATCCACAAGATATGGAAGAAGGCGTATTGCAAATGATGGCGAAACACAAAAATATTTGTAAATACATTCACTTACCTGTTCAATCGGGTTCTACTACTGTCTTAGCACGTATGAATCGTCAACATACTCGTGAAGAATATTTCGAATTGATTGATAAAATTCGACGTATCGTTCCAGATTGTGCTTTATCTCACGATATGATTGCAGGTTTCTGTGGCGAAACAGAAGAAGAACATCAAGATACATTATCGTTAATGGAATATGTGAAATATGATTTCGGTTATATGTTCGCTTATTCTGAGCGTCCAGGAACGCCAGCGCACAAAAAAATGCCTGATGATGTTTTACCAGAAGATAAAAAACGTCGTTTACAAGAAATCATCGAAATGCAACAAAAACACTCTGCAGAGCGTATGAATAGTTATGTTGGAAAAACTCATGAAGTTTTGATTGAAGGAAACTCTAAACGTGACGAAAATTTCTGGTACGGACGTAATACACAAAACGCGGTTTTAGTTTTCCCTAAAGTAGAAGGAACTAAAATAGGAGATTTTGTAAACGTAAAAGCAAATAGCTGTACAACGGCTACTTTGATTGGTGAAATGATAGAAGGATAAACAATCAATCCGTCAATTGTATACTAAAAATAAAATTCGTCAATTCGAGTGATTTTTATAAATGAAATGATTAAAAATTGTATCGAGAATAGAATTTTAATAGTTTAAAACCTTTTTCTCGATACAAAATTCTAAAGAATTTTACTCGAAATGACGGTTTTAATAAGACAATAATTGAAATTTGATAGATCATTTTTCAAAAACCTAAAAAATAAAAAAATGGATTCTTTACAAACTATCAAACAACGTTTTGGAATCATTGGAAATAATATAGCCTTGAATCGTGCTTTAGAAAAGGCGATTCAGGTTGCACCTACAGACATTTCTGTTCTTGTTATCGGAGAAAGTGGTGTAGGTAAAGAATTTATTCCGAAAATTATTCACAATCAATCTGCACGCAAACACAACAATTATATTGCAGTGAACTGTGGTGCGATTCCAGAAGGAACAATCGATTCTGAATTATTTGGACACGAAAAAGGTGCTTTTACAGGCGCTACACAAACACGTAAAGGTTATTTTGAAGTAGCAGATGGTGGAACTATTTTCTTAGATGAAGTTGGTGAATTGCCTTTAGCTACACAAGTGCGTTTATTGCGTATTTTAGAGTCGGGTGAATTTATGAAAGTTGGTTCTTCGGAACTTCAAAAAACAAATGTTCGTGTTGTTGCTGCAACGAATGTAAAATTGAAAGAAGCTGTTGAAAAAGGTAAATTTCGTGAAGATTTATATTATCGATTAAATACAGTTCAAATTGATATTCCTGCTTTGCGCGAGCGTAAGGAAGATATTAATTTATTGTTCCGAAAATTTGCTTCAGATTTTGCAAATAAATACAGAATGCCGCATATTGAGCTTTCTCCAGAAGCCCAAAATTATATTGCGAATTATCCTTGGCCGGGAAATGTGCGTCAATTAAGAAATTTTGCTGAACAAGTTTCTGTTGTGGAAAAAGACCGTGTGATTTCGTTAGAAAAAATCATGGAATTATTACCCAATAATTCAACAATGTTGACGGTAACAAATAAATCGAAAGATGGAAGTTCTTCTGATTTTATGGAACGTGAATTATTGTTCAAAGTTTTATTGGACATGAAAAAAGATTTGAACGATTTACGTGCTTTAACATTAGATTTAATCAAACACAAAGATGTTGAAGATTTTAATGGCAATACACAAGAATTGATTCAGCGCGTTTATCAAGATCAAAACGAACCAGAAGAAGATTTTGTGCCAAGTCAATATAATTTGGTTCCAACGAAATCTGCTCCAATTACACCAAATTATCAACAATCGCAATACGATTATTCGAACGATGTATATGATGTAAGTCCAATCGAAGAACCAGAATCTCTTTCGTTGCAAGATAATGAAAAGGAAATGATAAAATTGGCGTTGGAAAAACACAAAGGAAAACGTAAAATGGCGTCTGACGAATTGGGAATTTCTGAGCGAACATTGTACCGAAAAATCAAACAATATCATTTGTAATATGAACAAAATAAAACTATTCGTCCTTAGTATTTTTGCTATTTTTAGTTTAACAGGATGTATAAAATATTCACTTTCGGGAGCAGCAATTCAACCAGATTGGAACACAATTTATGTGGCAACTTTTCCGAATTACGCACCTCAACAAAATCCTACTTTGAGTCAAGATTTAACGATTGCGATTCAAGATATTTTTAGAAGTAGAACGAAGTTAAAGTTAAATTCGAATGAAAATTCTGACTTAATTATCGAAGGTGAAATTACGGGATACGATGTTGTTCCAGAAGCAATTCAATCAAATGATATTGCGGCAAAAAACCGTTTGACGATTTATGTAAAAGTTCGATACATCAACAATAAAGACGAATCAAAAAGTTATGACAGAACATTTTCTGCTTTCCAATTATATGACGGAAATGCAATGTTAAGCGCTGTAGAATCGTCAATTGTTCCTTTAATTATTGATGATATTCGCGACCAAGTTTTTGCGTCTATTGCGATGGATTGGTAAAAAAATAACCTTATATTTGAGCAATGACCAGAATTGAATATTTAGTAGCACATCCGTACGAAGTTGAGAAATCGGACATTCCACTTCTTAAAAAAGAGGTAGAAAAATATCCGTATTTCTACACATTGCGCGCTTTATTACTTTATGGTTTAAAAAAGGAAAATCATCCTTCTTTTGAGGATTATTTGAACAAAACTTCAATTCACAGTAGCAATCGTGTCGATTTGTATCATTACATCAATTCAGAACCAATTCAAAAAGAAATTCAAACAAAAACTGAAACTATTTCTCCTGAAATGGAAGAAGAAATAATGGAAGAATTAGTTGAAAACGAAATTATTTCTGAACCAATTTTAGAAAATTCTACTTCTGAAATCATCGAAAACAATAACGAAACAGTTGAAGTTATTGATGAAATCATTGAAGAAAAAGAAGAAGAATTAAACCAAGAAATTGAAGTTGTTTCTGAAACTAATTCAGAAGAAATCAATGAAGATATTGTAGACGAAATGATCGAAAATGATACAGAAGAATCTGAATTGAGAACAGATCATGTTGTTGATATTATTTCGGATGAAGAATTGAACGAAGTTGCTGAAATCACGAATAAAGTTGTGGTAGAAAATAATTCGAAAGAAGAAAATTTAACTTCTGAGAATGATATCGAAAATGCTGTTCAACAAACTTCTGGAATTGAAATTATTGAATCTGAACCTCAGCAGGTAATTGAAACAATTGAAGATAATCAGGAAGAAGAAATTATAGAAGGATTGTCTGAAAATGCGGAGGTAATTGAAGAATCTGAACCTGAAACGATTGAAGAAAAAGTAGAAATCATTGAAAATAATTCGGATGATTCGACGTTCTCTTTTTCGGATTGGTTGAAGAAAGTTCCTTCTCAATCAAAAACTCAACAAGAGATTGAGGAAGAGCAAGAAATTGCAGAAAGAGAAATAAAATATAAGTTGATTGATGACTTTTTGGAAAAAAATCCGAAAATCGTTCCGATGAAAAAAACGGATATTACACCAGTTAACACACCATCAAATTTCGTTCAGAATACGGAAGAATATTCGGATTTGATGACCGAAACTTTGGCTCAAATTTATATTGAGCAAAAAAAATATGATAAGGCAATTAAAGCTTATAAGATATTAATTTTGAAATATCCAGAAAAAAATAGTTTATTTGCAAATCGAATTAAAGAAATTGAAAATTTAAAAAACTCTAAATAATAAAATGGGACTATTTCAGTTTTTCATGATTATTATCATGATTTTATGTGTATTATTAGTACTAATCGTATTATCTCAAAACCCTAAAGGAGGAGGATTATCTTCTACTTTCGGAGGTGGCGGAGGAAGCCAAATGTTTGGAGTTCAAAGAACGAATAAATTCTTAGACAACACAACTTGGGGATTATTTATCGCTGTAATCGTATTGATTATTGGAGCAAGTGCTTCGCATGAAAATCCAAATGCGATAAAACCAATTAAGCCAAATGTTACGGCACCAGCTAATAATTTACCAACGCAACCTGCTGCAAACGGAGCAAGTCAAAATCAATTACCAGCTCAACCAGCGAAGTAATTTTGATAAGAAAATATACAAGCCTCACAAATTGTGAGGCTTTTTTTGTTGATTGATTAATATTATCTTTAAATTTATCAAAACCTAAATTATGAAAACATTCGTTTCATTTATAACCATCTTACTTACTTTTATAAGCTGTGTTGGTCAAAAAGTATATCAGAAAATTCCAAAAGAAAATTATCAATTACTCACAACTTTTTCTGCGCAATATGAATTATCAGGAACACATTTCTTCAAAAATGAAACTGAATTAAACAACATGTATGCCACATTACCAAAAGATTACAATAAATCATTACCTCGTTTCGTTATTGATTATGAACAAAATCAAATAATTTTGATTCCTCAAAAACATATTAATTCATATAATATTGATTCTATTACTGGTAATGAAAAGATTTATAATTTACATTTAACACCTATAAAAGGAATTAATCAAACACAAGATTCTTCAAATTTATTGATGATGATTGTACCTAAATCTGTAGAGAAGATTTTAGTAAAAACTAAATAAAAATGGAAAAATATACATCTAAATATTTACTTATTTGTCTTGCATTTAGCACAAACTTATTTGCTCAACAAAACTTTTGGAAAACTACCAATGCGAAAGGAAATATTTCTAAAGAGCAATTAAATCCAAGAGCACATATACCAACTAAATCGGTTAAATTAGACTTAGCTTATGATAATTTGGTGAACTATTTAAACAATACGAATCAACAAAATTTTTTATTAAAATTTCCAACTGAGAACGGAAAGTTTAATACATATCGTATTGTAGAAACCTCAAATTTATCTCCTGAATTACAAACTAAATACCCAGATATAAAATCTTTTTCTGGATACAATACAAATGATTTGACAGAGAAAATCAATTTTAGTTTATCTCCTCAATTTGGTTTGTATGGTTTAGTTTCAAACGGCAATAAAACAGTGTTAATAGACGCTTACACCAAAAATAAAGCGTCATATATTGTGTATGATAAAAAAGATTTAGTTAATACAAATTCTTTCAAATGTGCTACAGAACCTTCTGAAAGTGCTCTTGGGATAGATAATTTGAATTTTGAAACTATTAAACAATCTTCTCGAACAGCAACTCAAAATGGAAGTTTAAGAAAATTTAGATTAGCCATTACAACAACGACTGAGTATTCAGATTTTGTAATCAAACAAGCTAATTTATCATCTGGTACAGAAGCTCAAAAGAAAGCGTCAATATTAGCTGCAGTCAATTTATCACTCACACGAATTAATGGCGTTTTAAAAAATGATGTTGGTGTTTTTTTAGAATTAATTCCAAATACTGATCAATTATTTTTTATTGATTCTGATTCTTTCCAAGACCCTAATATTAATTCTAATTCTGCAGCAAATTACAATCTTGAGGAAAATATTACTGTTACAAATAATGTTATTGGAGTTGCTAACTACGATATTGGTCATTTATTTTTTCAAGTGAATGATAATAATTCAAATGGATTAGCCAATACGCCAGCAGTTTGTAATGATAGAGCAAAAGCAGGAGGAGTGACTGGTACAATAGTTCCTATTGGGGATGCTTTTGATATTGATTATACTGCCCACGAAATTGGTCATCAATTAGGTGCCTACCATACACAAAACAACAATTGTAATCGTACACTTAACAGTTCTGTTGAACCTGGAAGTGGTTCTACAATTATGGCTTACACTGGTATCTGTTCACCAAACGTACAAAATCAAAGTGATGCATATTTCCATACAAAAAGTTTAGAAGAAATGGCAAAAGTGCTAAATTATGTGAATTGTGGACAATTCGTTACAACAACTAATGCTGCACCTATTATAGCTTCTAACTTGAAAACAAAATATAACATTCCAATTTCAACTGCATTTGCTTTAGAAACATTAGCCACTGACTCAAATAATGATCAATTAACATATTCTTGGGAGCAGATGAATCCTGAAGTTTCTGAAACTTCTATTAAATCACTTCCTCCTATTTCCTCTAATTCTCAAGGCCCAAATTTCAGATCATTCTCTCCACAAAAAGTTGGAATTCGCTATTTTCCTCGTTTAGAAAAAATTATTTCAAATGAATTAGTATTTCAAACAAATCTATATCTGTCAAACGTTTCAAATTACGATAAAAACAATTGGGAAGTCATTCCTTCAGTTCCTCGTACAATGAATTTCTCTGTAACAGTTCGTGACAATAATTCTGAAGTTGGATTAACCGCTCGACAAAATGTTCAGTTAAACTTTCTAAATTTTGGTCCATTCAAAGTGACTTCGCAATCAATTGCAGAAAATTGGAAACAAGATAACACTGCTACAATTACTTGGAATGTTGCAGGAACTGATGCAAACGGTATTGACACACAAAATGTAAAAATTTTATTATCGGTTGATGGAGGAAAAACATTTGATTATGTTTTAGCTGAATCAGTTCCGAACAACGGTTCTTATACATTCACAGTTCCTGCAGGATTAGGAATTACTAATAAAGCGAGAATTATGATTAAAGCTATTGATAACGTTTTCTTAGCTGTTAACTCTACTGATTTTTCTATAGAAAGTTCTTTAACTACAAATGATATAAAAGGAAAAGATTTAGGTACGATTTCTCCAAATCCTTCAAATGGAATAATCAATTTAGATTTTACAAACTCATTTACAACAGGTAAAATTACGGTGACAGATTTAGCAGGAAGAACAGTTTACTCAAACAAATTGAATTCTTCGAAATCTCAACAAGTTAATTTATCTAGTTTATCAAATGGTGTTTACATTGTTTCGATTGAAGCAGGTAACGAACAATTCACGAAAAAAGTGATTATCAAAAAATAATTATTCATAAAAATCACTTTAAATGCCAAGTTGTCATACAACTTGGCATTTTTGTTTTAAGGAGTGAAATTAACTTATCCATAATGGCAGAAATTGTGTGTTGGCACGTTTTTCGTTTATTTAAAACCATCAATTATTAAAATAAAAATACAAATATGTCACAATTAAACATTAAACCATTAGCAGATCGAGTGGTTATTGAGCCTGCTCCTGCAGAAACTAAAACAGCATCAGGAATTATTATCCCAGATTCAGCAAAAGAGAAACCTCAAGAAGGAATCGTTGTAGCAGTTGGTAATGGTAAAAAAGATGAACCAATAACTGTTGCAATTGGAGACAAAGTTCTTTACGGAAAATATTCAGGAACTGAATTAAAATTAGAAGGAAAGGACTATTTAATCATGCGTGAAGCTGATATTTTGGCAATCATCTAAATTTAGTTGTAATTAGTAAAATGTATTAAGTACAAAGTAACTTATTTTTTTATTTTTAATTATATTCGACTTAAGACTTAAGACAACAAAACTTATAAAAAAAATGGCAAAAGATATTAAATTCGACATTGAATCAAGAGACGCTTTAAAAAGAGGTGTTGATGCATTAGCAAATGCAGTTAAAGTAACATTAGGACCAAAAGGTCGTAACGTAGTTTTAGAAAAATCTTTCGGTGCTCCACATGTAACAAAAGACGGAGTTTCTGTAGCAAAAGAAATCGAATTGGAAGATCCAATCGAAAACTTAGGTGCTCAAATGGTAAAAGAAGTTGCTTCTAAAACAAACGACGTTGCAGGTGATGGTACTACAACTGCTACAGTTTTAGCTCAAGCTATCGTTCGCGAAGGTTTGAAAAACGTTGCTGCAGGTGCGAACCCAATGGACTTAAAACGTGGTATTGATAAAGCTGTTTCTGGAATCGTTGCTAACTTAAGAGAGCAATCTCAAGAAGTTGGTGATTCATCAGAAAAAATTAAACAAGTTGCTTCTATCTCTGCAAATAACGATGATACTATTGGATCATTAATCGCAGAAGCTTTTTCTAAAGTTGGAAAAGAAGGAGTAATTACTGTTGAAGAAGCAAAAGGAACAGAAACTTACGTTGACGTTGTAGAGGGAATGCAATTCGATCGTGGATATCAATCTCCTTACTTCGTTACAAACGCAGATAAAATGATTGCTGAATTAGAGAATCCTTACATCTTATTATGTGAGAAAAAAATCTCTAACTTACAAGAAATCTTACCTTTATTAGAACCAGTTGCTCAATCAGGACGTCCATTCTTAATTATTTCTGAAGAAGTTGAAGGTCAAGCTTTAGCTACTTTAGTAGTGAACCGTTTAAGAGGTTCTTTAAAAATTGCTGCTGTTAAAGCACCAGGATTTGGAGATCGTAGAAAAGCGATGTTACAAGATATAGCAATCTTAACAGGAGGTACAGTTATTTCTGAAGAGCAAGGAATTACGTTAGAAACTGCTACTTTAGAAATGTTAGGTACTGCTGAAAGAGTAGTTATCGACAAAGACAATACAACTATTGTTAATGGTGCTGGTGATGCAGAGCAAATCAAATCTCGTGTTAACCAAATTAAAGCACAAGTAGAAACAACTACTTCTGACTATGACCGCGAAAAATTACAAGAGCGTTTAGCTAAATTAGCTGGAGGTGTTGCTGTATTATACGTTGGTGCTGCTTCAGAGGTTGAAATGAAAGAAATTAAAGACCGTGTTGATGATGCTTTACACGCAACTCGTGCTGCTGTAGAAGAAGGTATCGTTGCTGGTGGTGGTGTTGCTTTTGTTAGAGCTTTATCTAACTTAACAATCGATACTACAAATGCTGACGAAGCTACAGGTGTTAAAATAGTAACGCGTGCAGTTGAAGAACCATTACGCCAAATCGTTCACAACGCTGGTGGTGAAGGTTCTGTAGTTGTTGCAAAAGTAAAAGAAGGAAATGGAGATTTCGGATACAATGCAAAAACTGACGAATATGTAAACATGATCGAGGCTGGAGTTATTGATCCAACTAAAGTCGCTCGTGTTGCATTAGAAAACGCTGCTTCTGTTGCAGGTATGTTAATTACTACTGAGGCGGTTGTTACAGAAATTAAAAAAGATGAGCCAGCTATGCCACCAATGGGAGGTGGAATGCCAGGAATGATGTAATCATCAACTCATAAAAATATACAATAGAAAAAGCCATTCAGAACTCTGAATGGCTTTTTCATTAAGTCATAAATAATAAAAACTATATAATCGTCGATTTCCCCATCAATACATTTTCAAAATTAAAATATGAATGATGATCATGATCGCTCAATAATATCTTCGCAATATAATTTGCTACAACAGACGTCGAATAATCGCTCGTTTCATCTAAATCTGAAGTTACAATCAAATTATTAATCGCATTTCCCACCGCATTTTCTATTGCTTTTGCTCCTTCTTCCAATCCCAAATAACGCAACATCATTGCGGCACTCAAAATAGAAGCCATCGGATTTGCAATTCCTTTTCCTTTTGCTTGTGGATACGAACCATGAATAGGCTCGAACAATGCATTTTCTGTACCAATAGAAGCCGAAGGCAACAAACCTATACTTCCTCCAATTACACTTCCTTCGTCCGAAATAATATCACCAAACATATTCTCTGTCAAAATCACATCAAATTGTTTTGGATTGATAATTAATTGCATCGCTGCGTTATCAACAAACAAGAAATCTAATTCAACTTCAGGATATTTTTGGCTAATATCCATCGCAACTTTTCGCCATAAACGAGAGGTATCCAACACATTTGCCTTGTCTACCAACGTTACTTTTTTGCGACGCTTCATTGCTTCCTGAAAAGCTAAATGTGTAATTTGCTCAATGTCTTTTCTGTTGTACGAACACGTATCATACGCATGAGAACCATCTTGTGCTGTAAATTTTTCTCCGAAATAAATTCCATTAATCAATTCACGAAAAATAACCATATCTGTTCCTTCGATGTGCGAACGTTTCAATGGACTTTTCCCCAACAAAGATTCGTAAGCCTTGATTGGACGGATATTTGCAAATAAACCAAGTTCCTTTCTTAGCTTTAACAAACCTTGTTCGGGACGAACTTTAGCGTTCGGATTATTGTCATATTTTGGATCACCAATAGAACCAAACAAAACCGCATCTGCATCTTTACATAATTGCAATGTCGCATCAGGCAAAGGATTTCCCGTTTCGTCAATCGCAATTGCACCAATCAAAGCTTCCTCAAATTCGAAATTATATTTAAAAATTTGTTCAACGACTTTCAGAACTTTTATTGTTTCCGAAACGACTTCTGGTCCTATTCCATCGCCAGAAAGTACTGCAATTTTATGCGTTTTCATGTTGTAAAGATTTATGGTTTTGTTCGTAAGTTTCTATTTTATCTTTTTGACTGATTAAAAAATCAATGTCATCATATCCATTTAATAAACAGATTTTTTTATAAGAATCAACATCAAAGTTGATGGTTTGATCTTGAATTTTTAAGGTTTGATTTTCTAAATTAACTTCAAATTCTGTTGAAGGATTTTGATCGATGATCTCAAAGATTTGATTTAAAATTTCATCTGAAACAACGATTGGTAAAATTCCGTTATTCAATGCATTTCCTTTGAAAATATCTGCAAAATAACTACTAATTACCACATCAAATCCGTAATCTTTGATTGCCCAAGCAGCGTGTTCTCGGCTACTTCCACAACCAAAATTTTTACCTGCAACTAATATTTTTCCAGCATATTTTGAATCATTCAGCGGGAAATTATCAATTGATTGATTATCTTGATTAAATCGCCAATCTCTGAATAAATTATCTCCAAAACCTTCTCTACTAATCGCTTTCAAAAAACGAGCTGGAATAATTTGATCGGTATCTATATTTTCTATTTTAATCGGAACAGCCGATGATTTTAATTGATTGATTGAATCCATTTTGAGTAAATTTTAATTGATATCAACAATTTTTCCGTGAATTGCAGCAGCAGCAGCAATCAAAGGACTTGCTAATAATGTACGAGAATTTGGACCTTGACGTCCTTCAAAATTTCTATTCGAAGTCGAAACACAATATTTTCCTTCTGGAACTTTATCGTCGTTCATCGCCAAACAAGCCGAACAACCTGGTTCGCGCAATCTGAATCCAGAGGCTTCAAAAATTTTATCCAAACCCTCTTCTATCGCTTGTTTTTCTACTTGTTTCGATCCTGGAACAATCCACGCTGTTACATTTTCATTGCGCTGTTTTCCTTTTACATAATTTGCCACTTCACGCAAATCTTCGATTCTCGCATTGGTACAACTTCCGATAAACACATAATCAATTGGATGATTGATAATCGATTGATTATCTTGGAATCCCATATATTTCAACGCTTTTTCAAACGATTCTTTTTCATTATCGCTTAATGAATCTTTTGATGGAATGATATCTTTCACCGAAATTCCCATTCCTGGATTCGTACCAAACGTAATCATTGGATAAATATCCGCAGCGTCAAATTCTATTTCTTCATCAAAAATTGCATCAGTATCACTTGGTAAAGTTTTCCAATATGCTACTTTTTGCTCCCAATCTTCTCCTTTCGGTGCAAATGGTTTATCTTTTAAATAAGCAAAAGTTGTTTCATCTGGTGCAATCATTCCACCACGAGCGCCCATTTCTATCGACATATTACAAACTGTCATTCGACCTTCCATCGACATATTCTCGAAAACATCTCCAGCGTATTCACAGAAATAACCAGTTCCTGCATTTGTTCCCACTTTAGAAATGATATATAAAATCACATCTTTTGGTTGAACATTTGGATTCAGTTTTCCATTAACTGTAATTCGCATCGATTTTGGTTTATTCATCAACAAACATTGACTAGCAAAAACCTGTGCAACTTGACTTGTTCCAATTCCGAAAGCAATTGCTCCAAAAGCTCCATGCGTAGATGTGTGACTATCGCCACAAACCATGCTCATTCCTGGTTGCGTAACACCCAATTCTGGCGCAATAATGTGAACAATTCCTTGATACGGATGACCTAAACCATAAAAAGTAATATTATTTTTTTCGCAATTAATCGCTAATTGCTCTAATTGTTGTTTTGATAATGGATCTCGAACTGGCTTATCTTGATTAATCGTTGGTACATTGTGATCCGCAGTTGCAACAATTTGATTTGGTCGAAAAATTGGAATATTTCTCGCTTCTAATTCTGCAAAAGCTTGTGGACTTGTTACTTCGTGAATTAAATGTTTATCAATATAAATCACTTGTGGTCCATTTTCTACTTGGCTGACAACATGGGCATCCCACACTTTATCGAATAATGTTCTCATGCGAATTTTCTCTGTGATGTTTGATTAAACTGATGCATTAATCCAAGTAAATCTTCACGAACAACTTCTTTCTTCAAATCTGCAATTTCTAAAAATTGTTCATATAAAATATCTAATTCATTTTTAGATGTATCGAAACCGATATCTTTTAGACGATAAGCTAACGCCGAACGCCCGCTACGAGCTGTCAAAATAATAGAGGATTCATTAACTCCAACATCTGCTGGATTGATAATTTCGTATGTTTCACGGTTTTTAATCACACCATCTTGATGAATTCCAGAACTGTGCGCAAAAGCATTCGATCCTACAATTGCTTTGTTTGGTTGAACCATCATTCCCATTGTTTCAGAAGTTAATTGACTTAATTCTGTTAACATTTGAGCATTGATATCTGTATAAAAATTCAATTCTTTGTGTTGTCTAAAAATCATCACGATTTCTTCCAAGGCCGTATTACCAGCACGCTCACCAATTCCATTAATTGTACATTCTATTTGGCGTGCTCCATTTATAGCTCCTGCAACTGCATTCGCTGTCGCTAAACCTAAATCGTTATGATTGTGGCAAGAAATAATCACATTATCAATTCCTTGAACATGATCTTTTAAATATTTAATTTTATTTCCATACTCAAAAGGCAAACAATAACCCGTTGTGTCTGGAATATTAAGAACCGTCGCACCAGCTTTTATCACTTCTTCACAAACTTGAGCAAGAAAAGCATTATCCGTTCTTCCTGCATCTTCAGCATAAAACTCAACATCATCTACAAATGTTTTTGCATATGCAACCGCTTCAACTGCACGTTCGATAATCGCTTCACGATTCGAATTAAATTTGTGAATAATATGAGAATCCGAAGTTCCAATTCCGGTATGAATTCTTGGTTTTACGGCATATTGTAAAGCTTTAGCTGCAGATTCTATATCTTTTTTGTTTGCACGAGTTAAACCACAAACTGTGGCATTTTTCACTAATTTTGAAATTGCATTTACGGCTTCGAAATCTCCAGGACTTGAAATTGGAAAACCAGCCTCGATAATATCAACGCCTAATTCGTCCAATCGAGCCGCAATTTCTAACTTCTGTTTTTTGTTTAACTTACACCCCGGCACTTGCTCTCCATCTCTCAGTGTCGTATCAAAAATTTGAATCTTCTCAGCACTCATTGCAATTAGTTTTGTTTGTTATTGTGATGTAAAATTAAAATTGTACTAACTTTAAATTTTCAAATTGAAAAGTGTTTTACAATTCTTAAAGCTAAAATATTTATCATAATCATTTTATTTTCAATACATTATATATAATTTAATTACAATGTCAAATCATAACAAAGACGCACTATTTAGTTTAATAAAGTCACTTAATCGTTCCGAAAAACGTCAATTCAAACTTTATGTAAATCGTCTGCAAATTAATGCAGATGCAAAATTTTTGTTATTATTTGAAGCATTGGATAAGTTGGAAGAATATGATGAAACGGCTATTTTGAAGAAAAAAATTACCACGAAACAACAATTATCTAATCTAAAAGCGCATTTGTACAAACAAATTTTGTTTAGCTTGAGAATGAATCCTTCGCAACAAAATTCGCGTATGCAAATACGTGAACAGTTTGATTTTGCTACGATTTTGTATCAAAAAGGCTTACACAAACAAAGTCTAAAAATGTTGGACAAAGCCAAAACTCAAGCCTTAGATTTTGACGAAAAAGCCATTGCTTATGATATTTTAGAACTCGAAAAAATTATCGAATCACAATTCATTACACGAAGTATTTCTGGTCGTGCAGATCAGTTGATTGAACAATCGGAGGAATTGAGTTTACAGAATTTACAAGCAAGTAAATTGTCTAATTTATCGCTAAAATTGTATAGTATTTTGCTCGAGAATGGATACGCAAAAGATGATGATGAAATTCAAAAAATTCAGAATTTCTTTGATTCGGAAACAAAAAATATCGATTTTAAGAAATTAAAATTCAAAGAGAAACTGTGGTTTTACAAAGCAAATGTTTGGTTGTCGATGTTAACGCAAAACCTACACTCTGCCTATGAATTTTCGAAAAAATGGGTTGAATTATTTTACGAGAAAAAAGAACGAATTCTTAGTCATCCAGTTTGGTTTATTAAAGGAAATAGCTATTTATTAAAGATCTTATACCTGAAAAAAAATTCTGAAGAATTTAAATTTTGGTTTGATAAATTAGAATCTGTTTACGAGATTTTGCCTCAAAATGATAATGTGGAAGCGCTTTGGTTTATCAATAAATTTAATAGCAAACTGAATTATTTTTTCATTAATCCGAAAGAAAATATTAGTCCATTTTTGATTAAAGATATTTTACGCGAAATTAAATCGCATCATCATAAAATCGATAATCATCATATTTTGGTGCTTTATCTAAAAATTGCTGCCTATTATTTCTTAAACAAAGATTGGGATAATTCGTTCGAGTATTGTCAAAAAATAATCAATAGTGAAGCGTCAATTCAAGAAGATTTACATTTTTACACCTTGGTTTTGATTATGATGAATTTGTATGATTCTGGGAATGATCAAGAATTGGATACATATTCGTACAAAACGCATCAATTCTGCAAAAAGATGAAAAATAGTAATATTATTACACGAAAAATTAGTTTATTTTTTATTGAATTGAATGATTTGTACCCACATGAAAAAGTAAAAGCTTTCAGAGAATTAGATGATTTTTTGAAAGATTCGGACAATCAAAATTTGTTGCGAAGAAATACCAATTACATTAATCTTAGACGTTGGATGGAGGATAAAATTTAGACTTAAATTATCTGCATAAAATAATTTTAAAAATTTAGTGTTTATCATATATTTACATCTAAATTAACACATAAACACTATGTACCAAGATTACAAAGTTGGCGAACATAAAGCGAACAAAGGATTGCGCTTTTTAAATTTTATTATAGATTATGTATCAATCATTTTATTGACGATGCTATTTTTCGGTTTTATAGCAATTGTTATTGTGATCATTAATCCAGAAAGCGACATTATTTATCAATTAGAAAATATAAATCCTTTGATTGATAGAGTTATCACAGCCTTTTTTTATGTTTTACTAATTTTTTTATCAGAGTTTTTAACCAAAGGACGTTCATTAGGTAAATTTATTACAGGAACAAAAGTTGTGATGATTGACGGTTCTACACCTACAACGAAAGATTATTTTACAAGAAGTATTTGTAGAATAATTCCATTTGATGTTCTTACTTTTTTAGGAGAAAATGGTTGGCACGATAAAATTTCAAAAACTACAATTGTGAACAAAAAAGCTTTTGAAGCAGATTTATCACAAGCAGACAACATCGAAAGTATTGGAAAAACTGAGTTTGAATAATTTTCTATAAAATAAAATCTATTCAAATTATCTCAAAACAATAATTTATGTAAAAAATCATTGTTTTTTCTGCGTATTATTTCGCAAAAAAGGCTATTTATTAATACCTTTGCAACGTAAATATATTTTTGAGAAATGGAAAAACAACCTCAAGAGGTAGTGTTAGTTGGTGCTGGTATCATGAGTGCTACTTTAAGCATACTTCTTAAAAAAATAAATCCGGCTATTAAGATTTCTGTTTTCGAAAAATTAGATAAGATTGGATTTGAAAGCTCTGATGCTTTCAATAATGCAGGTACTGGTCACTCTGCTTTTTGTGAATTGAATTATACACCAATGGACAAAAATGGAGTGGTTAATATTGATAAAGCAATTAATATTGCAAAACAATTTGAAACTTCGAAAGAGTTTTGGTCTTACTTAGTCGAAAATAATTACGTTTCTTCTCCAGAAAAATTCTTACGTCCTACTCCACATATGTCTTTTGTTTGGGGCGATGACGATGTAAATTTCTTGAAAAAACGTTACGAAAAATTATCTCAGCATCCTTTATTTAAGGATATGGAATATTCGGATGATGTTTCTAAAATCAGAGAATGGGCTCCATTAATTGTTGACGGTAGAAAAGGTAATGAAAAAGTTGCGGCAACGCATATGAACTTGGGAACTGATGTGAATTTTGGTGAATTAACGCGTCAAATTTTCAAAGGTTTACAAGACAAAAAAGAAATCACGTTAGAAACTGAACACGAAGTAAAAGACTTAACTCGTCTTAGCAACGGAAAATGGGCAGTTAAAGTAAAAGATTTAAAATCTGGAAATAACAAAGCACTTAATGCTGATTTCGTATTTATTGGTGCAGGTGGAGGAGCAATTTTATTGTTACAAAAATCTGGAATTCCAGAATCGAAAAAATTTGGTGGCTTCCCAGTTGGTGGACAATGGTTAATTTGTCAAAACGAAGAAGTAATCAAAAAACATCATGCAAAAGTATATGGAAAAGCAAAAATTGGTGCACCACCAATGTCTGTTCCTCACTTAGATACACGTGTTATTGATGGAAAACAATCTCTATTATTTGGTCCATTTGCAACATTCTCAACAAAATTCTTAAAATACGGATCTAATTGCGATTTATTCAAATCTGTAAACTTAGGAAACGTAGGATTTTTGATGAATTGTGGATTAAACAATATCGATTTAACAAAATACCTGGTAGAACAAGTGATGTTATCTAAAGCGAAAAAAGTAGAAGAATTACAAGAATATTTTCCTGAAGCTAAACTAGAAGATTGGTTCGAACAAACTGCAGGACAACGTGTTCAAGTAATCGAAAAACAAGATGGAAAAGGAGTTTTAAAATTTGGTACAGAAATCGTAACATCTCAAGATGGAACAATGTCTGCCTTATTAGGAGCTTCTCCAGGAGCATCTACATCTGTTAGTGCAATGTTGAACTTAATGAAACAATGTTTCCCAGACTTGATGAAAAACAACTGGAACGAAGCAATCAAAGAAATGATCCCTTCTTACGGTGAAGATTTAGCACAAGCTGAATTAGTTGAAGCATCAAGAGCCCGTACAACTAAAGTGCTTAAAATTTTAGATTAAGATTTTCTTACATCATATAATTATAAATCCTGATATTCATTTGTCAGGATTTTTTTTGCACGAAACTTAAGAGCATAAAAAAAGGTTTGAGAATAAATTCTCAAACCTTTTAATTTTTTCTGAACATCTTAGTCTTTCTTGTCTTCGCTTTTGATAATTTCGTATTCAACTTGCATCACTCCTGTATTGGTGTGACCAATTTCGCTGAATGCAGCTTGACTTAAGTCTAAAACTCTAGATTTAGCGTATGGACCTCTGTCGTTGATTTCTACAACTACAGATTTACCATTTCTGATATTCGTAACTTTTACTTTCGTACCAAATGGTAAAGACTTATGGGCAGCTGTTAGTTCGTGTTTGTCATACGTTTCACCACTAGCTGTCTTGCGTCCGTGGAATTTGTCTCCATACCAAGAAACAACTCCTGTCGAGATTTTTCGAGCACTATTCTCGATAAGTTCTCCAACCAACTTTTCATCTTCAACTGATAATGTATCTTTTTTGATGGTATCATTATCAATATCGTTACTAAATCTTTTCTCAGAAGCTGGCATAATAATTGTGTCATTATTACCAGAATCCTTAAAAATTTTACCATCAGCATTTGCTATTGGAAAAATCATTAACATTGCTATAAACGCTGTAATGCTTTTCGTCATCCTTTAGATTTTTCTGATTTACTTTGCAAATTTAAGGGTATAAACAGCTTCTTATTTAGAATTATTCTAATCAATTGATTTTTAATTCTAAAATCTCTTGTGCTTTGCGAATTTAGATGCTTACAGCGATTTGTTAATTTAATGTTAAAATAAAACTATAATCCTAATTTTTTTGGGAATTATTTATTTAAATCGGATATACTATTGATTATCAATAAATAATAATTTTATATAATTTGAAGAAATTTATCTAATAAAGAAATAAAAAAGGTAAAGTGTTATAAACTTTACCTTTTCTTAATTTTTAAAGATTTAAAAATCAATTATAAACTAGCTAAAATATCTTTTACTTTAGCTGAAATTAATTTTCCTTCCGCTTTACCAGCTAATTTAGATGAAGCAGCTCCCATTACTTTTCCCATATCTTTTGGAGAAGTAGCGCCAACCTCTGCAACAATTTCTGTAATTGCAGCTGTTAATTCTTCGTCTGATAATTGAGCAGGTAAAAATTGTTGAATAACTTCTGCTTGTGCCAATTCTTTTTCAGCTAATTCAGCACGTCCATTTGCTTCGAATTGTTCAGCAGCTTCTTTACGTTGTTTTACTAATTTTTGTAATAAAGCAATTTCTTGATCTTCTGATAATTCTCCGTTAGCACCTGATGTTTTTGCTAATAATAATTCAGATTTTACAGCTCTTAAAGCTTCTAAAGCAACAGTATTTTTAGCTTTCATCGCTTCTTTTAACTGTGCCATTATTTGAGTTTCTAAATTCATTTGTTTTGCTTTTAGACTACAAATTTAAGACAAAAAAAGGCTCATCGCAAAAGCAATGAACCTTTTCTATAATAAGAATATTTTTTACGAGTGATCGTTTATTAATCTACGTTATCATGTAGAAAATTGTTTGGACGAATTTGCGTTTCGTTGTTACGATTAGTTCCTACAGAAAAATCAGAAGATTGATTATCATTACGATCAGATAAATTCAATCCTTGACGTTTATAAGCAGGAATTGCTTCGTATTCGTCTACTTGAGAATTTGTCATCGTGTTGTTGAATTTAAAATTAAATTGTTTCAAACGATTTCTTCTTTCTTCAATCATACTATTCAATTCAGGATCATTTGATTGCTCAATTGGTTGACTAAATGGATCTATAGCAACTTGTACTTCTTCAGCTTGTGGAGCAACAGAATGAGCTACATTAGATTGAACTGGCTCTACATTTCCATATCCTTCGTTCTTTGGAGCTTGATATCCAGCATAATTATTTTGAGGATAATTTGACTGTTCTGAAGCTACAGGATTAGAATATGAATTATATGTTTGATTATTATTTACATTATTCGTTGGTTCTTGCGGACGATTAAAATCTGATTTCAAACGTGGTTCGAAATCATCATAAGAACGTCTCTCTTGCACTGGCTCATCATCAATATCATCTAAAACATAACGCTTTGGAGAATTATTTTCTTCGAAAGATTCTTCTGGCGTATTGTGATAAGTTTGTTGTTGAAAACTTTGGTTAATATCTGCTTGACGATAATTATTTTGAGGAGCCTCTGGCGTTTGATTTTGTTGAGGCGTTTGTGGTGCTTGCTGAGAAGCATTAGAACGACCAAAATCTAACGTCATTGGTTTTACACGATTCACAAAAGGTTGCTCAACTGATAACGTTTTATTAATTGGTTGTTCTTCCTCTAATGTATGTACAATTTTTTGTTCCTCTTTTCCTGTATACGCCTGATCTTCTGTAGGAAAACCAGTTGCTACAACAGTTACAGAGATAGAATCTCCTAAATCTAAGTCTTCACCAATACCCATGATAATATTTGCACTATTACCAGCTTCTTGTTGAATGTAATCATTGATGATACCGATTTCATCCATTGTAATTTCGTTATTACCAGACAAAATCAATAACAATACGTTACGTGCACCCGTAATTTTGTTGTTGTTTAACAATGGAGAATCTAAAGCAGAAGAAATTGCGTCTTTCGCTTTGTTTTCACCAGAACCTTGCGCAGATCCCATGATTGCTGTACCAGAATTTTTAAGTACTGTACGCGCATCACGTAAATCGATGTTCATTGCATAGTGTTGAGTAATAACTTCTGCAATTCCTTTAGCTGCTGTTGTTAAAACCTCATCAGCTTTCGAGAAACCATTTTTGAAACCTAAGTTTCCGTATAATTCACGTAATTTATCATTGTTGATAACAATTAATGAATCGACATTTTGTCTTAATTTTTCGATACCTTTTTCGGCTTGTTCCAACCTCATTCTTCCTTCGAAAAAGAATGGCGCTGTAACAATCCCAACTGTTAAGATATCCATTTCTTTTGCAATACCAGCAATTACTGGTGCTGCTCCGGTTCCTGTACCACCACCCATTCCGGCAGTAATAAATACCATTTTAGTACCCTCGTCTAAAACAGCTTTTACATCATCCATACTTTCGATAGCAGATTGCTCTCCTACCTCAGGATTTGCTCCAGCTCCTAAACCTTCTGTTATTGCTTGTCCTAATTGAATTCTTGTTGGTACTGGACTATTTGCTAATGCTTGAGAGTCCGTATTACAAATTACAAATTCTACACCTGCAATTCCTTGTTCAAACATGTAGTTTACGGCATTACTACCTCCACCACCTACTCCGATTACTTTGATAGCTTGAGATCGGCTCTTTGGTAAGTTGAACACAATATCTCCTGTTAACATATCACTCATATTCTTCTTATTAAATTGATTCGTAATTTATTCTAGTTTATTCTTATTATTCAGTTTCGTTGATCATTTGGATAAATTTATCCGTCCATTTCGAAAAGAAATTTTTCTTTTCTGGTTTAGATTTAGCTTCTTTCTTTTCACCAATTTCTTGATCCAAGAATTCGTCTACTACTTCTTCTCTTTTTGGTTTTTGGATAATTTCTTCCTCAACAACAATTTCAGCTTTCACAGTCTTAGTTTGTTGTGTTGGTTGAATTCCAATTTCTAATTCTTCTTGGTTATTTAAATTATTAATAACTGGTTTTTCATAAATTTCGTGCTGATAATTCGCCGCTAATTCTTCTAAACCTTTCATTAATAATCCAACAGATGTTGCATATT
Source organism: Empedobacter sp. UBA1574 (assembly GCF_002322895.1). Classification (NCBI taxonomy): domain Bacteria; kingdom Pseudomonadati; phylum Bacteroidota; class Flavobacteriia; order Flavobacteriales; family Weeksellaceae; genus Empedobacter; species Empedobacter sp. UBA1574. Next base: position 199,081 of record NZ_DCOI01000018.1, read on the forward strand.
CTGGTCCGCTAATTTCCTCAGCTTTTGCACCAACAATATGTTCGTTAGAGTATCCAATTCTTACATCCATTCCTGTTACATATTCTGTAAGTTGACGAATGTGTTTCAATTTAGATCCACCACCTGTTAAAACGATTCCTGCAATCAATTTTTTGTTTTGATCTTCGCAACCGTAGTTTTTCAATTCCAAATATACTTGTTCCAAAATTTCCTGCACACGTGCATGAATAATTTGTGACAATCTTTTTAATGATATTTCTTTTGCTTCGCGTCCTTTTAAACCAGGAATCGATACAATTTCAGTTTCTTTATTTTCTCCTGGCCAAGCAGAACCAAATTTTTCTTTTAAAGCTTCGGCTTGCTTTCCAATAATAGAACATCCAACTTTAATGTCTTCTGTAATCACATTTCCTCCAAACGGAATAACAGATGTGTGACGAATAATATTATCCTTAAAAATTGCAATATCCGTTGTTCCACCACCTATATCAATCAATGCAACACCAGCTTCTTTCTCTTCTTCGCTAAGCGCAGCACTAGATGATGCAATTGGTTCTAAAGTAATACTTGCCAAACGTAAACCAGCAGCTTTTACACAACGTGCAATATTTCGGATGGATGAAACTTGTCCTACAACCACATGGAAATTAGCCTCTAAACGGCTTCCGTACATACCGATTGGTTCGCGGATTTCACCTTCGTTATCAACCTTAAATTCTTGAGGAAGAACATGGATAATTTCTTCTCCAGGTAACATGACCAATTTGTAAACTTGATTTGTTAATAACTTTAAATCATTATCATCAATCACGTCTTCTGAATTGGTACGAGTAATGTAATCGCTATGTTGTAAACTACGAATATGTTGTCCGGCAATACCAACAGTAACATCAGTAATTTTGACACCAGATGATCTTTCAGCCTTATCAATTGCCTCTTTTATCGAGTTAATGGTTTGTGTAATATTATTTACAACACCTCTGTGTACACCTAAGCTTTTTGCTTGTCCGTGTCCAAGAATTTCGATTTTTCCGTTCTCATTTTTTCGTCCGACAAGCGCTACAATCTTTGTAGTCCCTATGTCTAAGCCAACTGCAATCTTACTATTGTTCTCCATTTTTTATTCGTTTGGTTGCTACAACTTGGTTTACAAATTTCAAGCTCAATTTTTCATAATCTTCAGTTCCTATAAAATCAATGTATTGATTATAGAATAATTTTAGATTATGTAACTTCTGTTCAAAGTTGTTTAAAGTTCCTAATTCTATATAATAGTTTCCTGTGTTTACAATTAAATTAAAAGAACGTTGTCCCACTTTTTGAATGGCTATGATGTGATTTTTTAATAAATCGTCAGCTTTCAAAGCTTGAACAAATTTACTCAAATCTTCATATTCATTCGGTTTTACATCACCAGAAACTAAAATTACATCCGCTGAATTTAATTTAGATAAAGGCATTTTTCCGCCTTTTGTTGTCAAATAAAATTCATTTTTCAGCGTCTTTATTCTTGCTACTGCTGAGTTTGCTTTTATGTCAAGTCGTAAATGTCCGTTGATATCTTTACTGACTTGTACAGAATCCACAAAAGGACTCTCACTTACTTTTTGTTCGATTTCTTTTACATTCACCTCTCGTAGAGATTGTTTCAGAATGTCTTTTCCATCTTTGTTGATAATTTCTCTTATCGATTCATCATTAATAAAATAATTATCAACTGGCTGAACAAACGCCACGTCAATTTTTTTCACAGTACGCGAAGCATTCTTAATTACCGTAAAACTAATCAAACCGATTAGCAAGGCAACTCCAAAAATCACTTTTATGATTTTCAATTTACGCTTCACTTAACCACTCTTTTATTGGTTTAACAATTGTATCAATATTTCCTGCTCCAACAGTCAATAATACATCAAAATCTTGTTTTTTGATGTTTGCTAAACTATCTTCTAATGAAGATACTATTTTTTCATTTAAATTCACCTTTTCTAGCAACCAATTTGAAGTAATTCCTTCGATTGGTAACTCTCTGGCAGGATAAATGTCTAATAAAATCAAACTATCTAACTGCGATAAACTTTGTCCAAACTCTTCTGCGAAATCTCTTGTACGTGTAAATAAGTGAGGCTGAAATACTCCCAACACTTTTTTACCCGGATAAAGTTCACGAACTGAACGAATTGCTGCATTCAATTCTGTTGGATGATGTGCATAATCGTCGATGTAAATTTTTCCATTTGCTTCGAAACGATTAAAACGTCTTTTAACTCCAACAAAAGTTGATAAAGCTTCTTTAATTTTATCATGAGGAACACCCATATAATCTGCAACAGCCAAAGCCGCAACCGCATTTTCCATATTGTGATGGCCTGGTAATAAAATTCCAACGTCTGTCAATGAACCGTTTGGCGTTTTTACATCAAACACATAATGTCCATCAATAATTCTTACATTGTGTCCATCATAATCTGCGTCCAAATCTACTCCATACGTAAAAGCTCCTTCGAAAGGCAAACCTTTGTGAACAAATAATTTTTCTTCCACAATTGCCGCAAATTCTTGAAACGATTTTTTCACTTCATCACGCTCACCATAAATATCCAAATGATCTGCATCATCACTTGTGATAATCGCTAATTTTGGAGAAAGACGTAAGAAAGAACGGTCAAACTCATCGGCTTCTGCAACTGTATATTTAGATCCATTTAAGATGATATTCGAATCGTAATTTTCTGCAATACCACCTAAAAAAGCTGTACATTCTACATTCGCAACTTTTAGGATATGTCCTAAAATAGATGAAGTCGTTGTTTTTCCATGTGTTCCCGCAACACCAATATTGTATGTATGTTTGGTAATTTCACCTAACACTTCTGAACGTTTCATGACTTTAAAATCATTCACTAAAAAATAATTTAGTTCTGAATGATCTTTTGGTACTGCTGGCGTATAAATTACCAACGTATTTTTTGGATTAATTCCTGCTGGAATTAACTCGATGTTATCTTCAAAATGAATATCAATTCCTTCAGCAATCAATTCAGTTGTTAACTCGGTTTGTGTTTTGTCATAACCTACAACTTCTTTTCCGATTGACTTGAAGAAACGTTCCAAAGCACTCATTCCGATTCCTCCTGCACCGATGAAATAATAATATGTTTTATCTAAAATATTCATTATAATAAATTCAATAATATATCTACAATCTTTTTTGTTGCGTACGGTTTCCCTAATTGCTTAATGTTTTGAGATAATTTATTTTTTAATTCTTCATTATTCGCCAAAGCAATTACTTCTTTGACTAAAATTTGTTTTGCATCTGCATCTTTCACCATGATCGCTGCATCCTTTTCAACCAATGCTTGTGCATTTTTGGTTTGATGATCTTCTGCCGCTGTTGGCAATGGAAGCAAAATAGTTGCTTTTCCTACAATACACAATTCCGAAATCGCCATTGCTCCTGCACGAGAAACAATCATATCCGAAGCTGCATAAGCATCTTTCATGTTGAAAATAAATTCGGTTACATGAATCGTTGGATATTTATCGCCAACCAAATTTTTGATTTTTTGATAATCTAACTTTCCTGTTTGCCAAATCAATTGAACGCCACTTGCAACAAATTCGTCAAGGTTTTCTAACCAAGCATTGTTCATTGCTCTTGATCCTTGTGAACCACCAACTGATAAAATAGTTGGTTTTTCTGGATCTAATCCAAAAGCTGAAATTGCTTCTGCTTTTGAAGGTAAATTTTGAAAAATTTCGGCACGAATAGGATTTCCTGTGTAATGCACTTTTTCTTGCGGAAACTGAGAAATTCCTTCGTAAGCTGTACAAATAGCACTAGCTTTATTTTTCAAAATTTTGTTGGTAACTCCTGGAAACGAATTCTGTTCTTGTAATAAAATCGGAACATTTTTACTTCCCGCTACCCACAACATTGGTCCACTTGCATAACCTCCTGTACCAACAGCTAAATCTGGCTGAAAATCTTTGTAGATTTTCTTTGCAAGATTTAAACTTTTTATCAATTTGAAAGGGAACTTTAAATTCGCTTTCATGTTACTTCTATCAAATCCAGAAATTGGTAAACCTTTTATGTCATACCCAACTTTTGGCACTTTTTCCATTTCCATTCTTCCTTCTGCTCCAACGAACAAAATTTGTGCATCTGGCAAACGACGTTTTATTTCGTCTGCAATTGCAATGGCTGGATAAATATGTCCACCTGTTCCTCCGCCGCTTATTAAAACTTTAGGCGATGTCTTCGATGTATTCTTCACTTAATACTTTTCTATCTTGTTCTAATTCTTCTTGCGATTTAATCTGAGTACTTACACTCAAAATTATTCCGAACGAAATACATGTCATCCAAATGGATGTTCCTCCGTAACTAATCATTGGCAATGGTTGCCCTGTTACAGGAATTAAATTAACCGCTACCGCCATGTTTACCATCGCTTGTATAATAATTGGTAAGCCCACTGCAAATACAAGTAGCGTACCAAAAACGGTATGAATTTTAGATGCGATGATACAAATCCGTATTAAAATCAGAAGGAAAATTCCGATTAATAGAATTGCACCAATTGCACCATATTCTTCTACAATAATCGCGAAGATAAAATCGGATGATGACTGCGGTAAAGTTTGTTTGAAAACACTTTTTCCTGGTCCAGCCATTTCATTCAATCCTCTCGCAATTGCAGCTTTTGCGTGTAAAACTTGATAACTTTCTAATCCAGAATCGTCATTAAATTTCTCGATACGTGACATCCATGTGTGCACACGAGAATTTGTTACTAAATCTGGTCGAGATAAAGCCATCCACACGAATCCGCCACCGAGTATTAAACCTACTCCGGCAATTGTAAATAAATATTTGAATGGAAATCCACCAATAATCAACAATATTCCGCACATTCCAGCTAACATCAACGCTGTTGAACCATTAGAAGGAAAGATTAATCCTACAATTACAATAATTGGTAAGAATAATGGAACTGCTGTATTTTTCCATGTATATTCTTTGTCTCTATTTTTTGTTAAATAACGAGCTATATAAATCAACAACGCTTGCGAAGCAATCATCGAAGGCTGAATACCAATTCCAGTCCCTGGAATAGTTAACCAACGCGCAGCATTTGCACCTCCAATGGTTTGTCCTTGTACGAGTGTTATTGCCAAAACTCCAGAAAGTATAACAACCGCTGTTAAAGCAAACAAACCAAACCAACGATAATCAATACGTTGTAATCCATAAATGATAAATAAACCAATTAATAAAATCACAGCGTGCTTACCTAAATGCCCAAAAATAGTTCCCGATCCTACCGTATACACCAAGTTAGAACTTGCAGAATAAACAGGTAAGAACGAAAATAGTGCTAACAATAAAATGAAAGCCCAAAGCGGTTTATCGCCTTTAAAATATTTTTGTACGATGTTAGACATTGGTTGGTTATGTTATTATAATTTGCGTACGTTTTCTTTAAATTGATCTCCACGATCTTCGTAACCTTTGAACAAATCGAAACTTGCACAAGCTGGTGACAGAAGAACCGTTTCTCCTTTTGTTGCTAATTTATATGATTGTTCTACACAATCTTTCATTGTATTTGTTTCAACAATTGTATCGATATATGGACTGAAAAAATCAACAATTTTTGCGTTATCAACACCTAAACAAACAATTGCTTTCACTTTCTTTTTCACGAAAGGTAAAACTTCGTTGTAATCGTTTCCTTTATCAGTTCCTCCAACAATCCAAACAACTGGTTTCGTCATACTTTCCAAAGCAAAATATGTTGCATTCACATTTGTTGCTTTAGAATCGTTGATAAAATCTATTCCTCCAATTGTCAAAACAGGCTCTAAACGATGTTCAACCGATTTAAAATCAGACAAACTCTTTTTTAGTTCCTCATTATTGATATCAATAATTTTTGCAGCTACAGCCGCAGCCAATGAATTAGAAACATTGTGTTTACCAATTAATCCTAAATCATTCACTAACATTGTAAAATCACCATTCGAATCGTTCACACGGAACAATTCATTGTTTGCGTATGCTTCATTTGTTGCATCCATCATTGTGAACGGTTTGCGATGAGCTCGAATATCAATCTTATCAATCATCTCCATTGTTTTTGGATCATCCAAATTGTAGATAAAATAATCGTTTTCATCTTGGTTTTCAGTAATTCTGAATTTAGCCTTTGCATACAAATCAAACTGATAATTGTATTGGTCTAAATGATCTGGTGTAATGTTCAGTAAAATTGCAACATACGGTTTGAAATCTATTTTGATATCATCTAACTGAAAACTACTTACTTCTAGTACATAATAATCGAAGTTATCTTCAGCTACAGATTTTGCAAAACTTTTTCCGATGTTGCCACCTAATCCTACATTTAATCCAGCTTGCTTTAGGATATGGAACATCAAACTTGTTGTTGTTGTTTTTCCATTAGATCCTGTAATCGCAATAATTTTTGCATCTGTATAACGAGACGCAAATTCAATTTCAGAAATAATTGAAATTCCTTTCGCTTCTAATTTCTGAATTAGCGCTGATTTTTTTGGAATACCTGGACTTTTCATTACTTCATCGGCATTCAGAATTAATTCTTCTGTGTGCTGACCTTCTTCATAAGCAATTCCGTGCTCCTCCAAAAGTTGTTTATACTTGTCTTTTATTTGTCCCATGTCCGAAAGAAAAACATCAAAGTTTTCTTTCTTCGCAAGAATAGCTGTTCCTACGCCACTTTCTCCTCCTCCTAAAACGACTAATCTTTTCATTTTTTATCTAATCTTTAAGGTAATAATACTAATTACCGCTAAAATGATTCCGATGATAATTGCACGCACCACGATTTTACTTTCATGATAACCTAACTTCTGAAAATGGTGATGTAGAGGAGACATTAAAAAGATTCTACGACCTTCACCAAATTTCTTTTTCGTGTACTTGAAATAAGACACCTGTAACATTACTGATAAACTTTCTGCGAAAAATATTCCACACAAAATTGGTAATAATAATTCTTTACGAACGATAATTGCTAAAACAGCAATAATTCCTCCGATTGTTAAACTTCCTGTATCTCCCATGAACACTTGAGCTGGATAGGTATTATACCAAATAAATCCGATCAAACCTCCAAGGAAAGCTCCACAGAAAATCAAGACTTCTTCTGAACGCGGAATAAACATAATGTTCAAATAATCGGCGAACATTAAATTTCCGGAAACGAAAACAAACATCGAGATTGCCGCCATAATCACAGCCGAACTACCTGCTGCTAAACCGTCGATTCCATCTGTTAAATTTGCTCCATTCGATACTGCTGTAATGATAAAAATTACCGCAAAAATAAAAATCGCTGCAACTGCCCATGTTGGTCGATCTTGCGCATCCATCCAAAACAAAATATCAGAATAGTTGAATTCATTTCCTTTTACAAAAGGCATTGTCGTTTCTAATGTTTTTTCTTCTGGACCAAATTTTATTTGTCGGTTGTATTCTGTTTGTTCTATTCCTACAGCTGTTTTTACTCTATTTTCTTGATGTTTTACAGTAACTGTTGGACTGAAATAAAGCATTAATCCAACTACAACTCCAAGACCAACTTGTCCTAAAATTTTAAATTTACCTTGTAAACCTTCTTTGTTTTTTCTAAAAACTTTGATGTAATCGTCTAAAAAACCAATCACACCTAACCAAATTGTTGAAACCAACAAAATAATAATGTAAATATTATCTAATCTCGCAAAAAGTAAAGTCGGAATTAATGTCGCCAAAATGATGATTAAACCACCCATTGTTGGCGTTCCAGCTTTTTCGACTTGCCCTTTTAAACCTAAATCACGAACAATTTCGCCCATTTGTTCTTTACGTAAATAACTGATGATTCGTTTTCCGTAAAACAAACTGATGAACATTGCCAATAAAATTGCCATTCCCGCACGGAAAGACGTGTATTGAAACATACGCGCTCCAGGAAAATGAATACCTTCTAAATAATCAAATAAATAGTATAACATTCTTTATTTGTTCAATATTTTACTCAATTCTGATGCAACTTCTACATCAGAAAAATGTGTTCTTACTCCGTTAATTTCTTGATACGTCTCGTGACCTTTTCCCGCTATTAAAATAATATCTTTTGGTTCGGCCATTTTAAGTGCTGTTTTTATAGCTTCTTTTCGATCTGTAATCTTCAAGGTGCGATTATAAAATTGTGCTTTTACACCAACTTCCATCTCACGAAGAATTTCTTCTGGATCTTCTGTTCTTGGATTATCTGATGTAAAAATGGCAAGATTAGATTTTTCGCTCGCGATATCCGCCATTTCAGGACGTTTTGTTTTATCACGATCTCCACCGCAACCTACAACTGTTATTAATTTTTCATTTTTGGTACGAATTCCTTCTATTGTATCCAATACATTTTCTAACGCATCAGGCGTATGTGCATAATCTACGATTACGATAATTCCTGATTCTGTTTTGAATGTTTGAAAACGACCATCAACATTTCCAAGTGTGCTCAACGCTTTTAGAACTTCTAATTCATCTTGTCCTAAAATTGACGCTACACCAAAAACTAATAATAAATTATATGCATTGAATTGACCAATTAATGATGTCCAGAATTCTTTTCCATTGAATTCTAATTGCATTCCATCAAATTGGTGTTCAATAATTTTTCCTTTAAAATCTGCATCAGTTTTTAGCGCATACAATTTTTTCGTAGCAACTGTATTCTGAAGCATTACTTTTCCGTTTTTATCATCTGCATTCGAAATTGCCGTAGACGTTTTTGGCAAATCGTCGAAGAATTTCTTTTTTGCTGCAAGATAATTTGCAAACGTTTTGTGATAATCTAAATGATCGTGTGTGATATTCGTAAATCCAGCCACTTCAAAATGCAAACCAGCAATTCTATTTTGATGAATTCCGTGCGAAGAAACTTCCATAAAAGCAAATTCGCATCCTCTATCTACCGCTTCGCGAAACATTTTGTTCAATGTCAAAATATCTGGCGTTGTATGGGTAGACGGAATCACTTCACCATCAATCACAATTTTAATCGTCGAAATTAATGCACAAGCATAACCTAATTTTGTAAACAATTCGTACAACAAAGTTGTCGTTGTTGTTTTTCCATTCGTACCTGTAACTCCAACAAGTTTTAAATCTTTTGTTGGATTTCCATAAAAGTTAGAAGCTAAAATTCCTAATGCAATCGTTGAATTTTCAACTTTCACATACGTTATTCCATCAACTAAATTTTCTGGCAAAACTTCGCAAACAATTGCTTTAGCACCTAAACCAATCGCTTTTTCTATATACTGATGACCGTCAACTGTAACTCCATTTACAGCAACAAAAACATCATCGTTTGATACTTTTCTTGAATCAAATTGAATATTATTGACTTCAACTTTTGTTGAACCAATCGTTTCTGAGATGGAAACTTTATATAATACATCAACTAAATTTCTCATCCTTCCAACATTAAATAAATTGTCTCACCCTTCTTAAATCTTGTTCCCGCAGGAATGGATTGATTTGTTACTTTTCCAAACCCTGAATATTGTACATCTAACCCTAAATTTTCTAATACGGGAATTGCTTTAGATCCTGTATGACCAGTCACATTTGGCACTATATTTTTAGAATTACTAACATTAATATCATCTCCTTTTTTAAACTCTTTCACCGCGTTCTTTTTTACTAAATCGCGTGGCAAAGGTATGGGAGTTTTTGAATATACCCAATCGGCAATTTTCTTAAAAACCGGAGCAGTTACACTACCTCCATAAAACCCTTTGGCTGTATTTGGCTTGTGCACAACAACAATACAAGAATACTTTGGTTTTTCTGCTGGAAAATATCCTGCGAATGATGCACGATATTGCATTCCTTTACCGTCTCGCTTCCAATAATCAACACGAGCAGTACCTGTTTTACCAGCAATATCGTAATTACTATTACTAATAATACGTCCCGTTCCTTGTTCTACTGCTCCTCGAAGCATTTCTTGCATTTGTTTTACATTTTCCAAAGAAGTTAATTGATCAACCAAAACAACTGGTTCGAAAATTTTATCAGGTTCACCTTTACGTGTGATTTTATCCATAAATAATGGTTTCAACATTTTACCATTATTTGCCACTGCGTTGTAGAAAGTCACAATTTGAATTGGAGTTAACTGTAAACCATATCCATAACCCATTACAGGTAACGTAATATTACTCCAAGATTTACTATCTGGACGGTGCATAATTGGACTTCCTTCTCCAAGAATATCAACTCCAAGAGGCGAAGTCATATGCCATTTATCCATTTTTTTGAAGAAAGCTTTTGGATTTTCTCCGTAATATTTATTTATAATTTTAGCTGTACCAATGTTAGACGATTTTTTCATCACGCCATCTACAGTCAATGTTCCGTATCCGTGTGTATCTGTAATCGTACGACCATAGAATTTATAACTTCCACCTCCCGTTTCTACTGTCGAGTTTTTATTAATAAAACCATCATCCATTGCTGCAAGCAACGAAACTGTTTTGAAAGTAGATCCTGGTTCTGCAGCTTCACCAACCGCATAATTATAATCGTCTATATATGTTCCATCTTTTTTACGAGATAAATTCACAATTGCCCGAACTTTCCCTGTCTGAACTTCCATCACGACTACACTTCCGTGTTGCGCCTCAAATTCAGAAAGTTGTTTGTACAAAGCATCGTAAGCAACCATTTGTAAATCGGCATCTATTGTTGTGTAAACTGATGAACCCGCTTGGGGCTCTTGCTCCCAACTTTTCATTGGTTTCCATTTTCCACGTCCCATAAATTGCTCCCAACGACGACCTTCAATACCGCTTAATAAGTCAGAATAAGCTCCTTCTAACCCAACTTTTCCGCGTTGATCATCGTAACCAATTGTACGAACACCAATGTCTTGAACAATTAATTCTCGTTTTGACTCAGTTTCATGAATAAATCCACCTTTGTTTTGACCTTTGTTGAAGATTGGAAATTTTTTGATGCGTTGATATTGCTCATAATCCAAATCTTTTACTAACATCATGTAGCGATTCTTCTTTTTACGTTCTGTCGAAAATTTGTCGTAAAAATAAGAAGGTGATTTTGTAAACATCTTACCTAAAGAATCGGCAAGATTGTGCATTTCTGTTTTAAATAATTCATCTTTGATCACCGTCAAATCCACATAAACATTGTGTTTTGTAACAGTTGTAGCCATTAATGCGCCATTAGAAGCATATAAATTACCACGCTCCGCCGTAACGGTATCTAATCTAAAATTATTCTTTTCAGCAAAACGCTCTAATTCAACCCCTTCTACAATATTAATTCGAAACATAAAAACAATAATAAAGATGGCCCAAATCGCTAGCGCGCCGGCAAATACCCATCCTTTGATGACAATATTGTTTTTATTTTTCGCTGACTTCGTCATAAACTTTGTCTACTATATAATAAGGTTGTTTATCTGGAATTTTCAAACCATACACTGCTGTACGCTCCAAAATTTCCGTTTCTAATTGCATACGCATCAAATCGCGATGCTTATCTGTATATTGAGATTTTAAATCTTCTACTTTATCTTGTAATTCAGCGATTCGAACCACTTTACGATCAACTAAATGCGAACTCGAAATACTCAAAAAAGCCAAACCTACCAGATACAACATGAACTTCCAGTTTTGTTCTGAGCCAGTTTTGATTAAAAACTCACCTCTCAACAAACCTGTAAAAGTTTTTTTCTCTGGTAATATTTTTTTCTTTTTTGCCATTCCTATTTCTTAATCCTCATTACGAACCGCAATACGCATTTTCGCACTACGCGCTCTTGGATTTTCATTAATTTCTTCTTGCGTTGGCACAATCACCTTTGATTGTAAAGGTTTGAAAGGTGCCGACCAATTTCCAAAAACATCACGTTCAGGTTCACCTTCAAACATTCCGTTTTTCATGTAGCGTTTTGTTAAACGATCTTCTAACGAATGATACGAAATAATCACCAAACGACCACCTGGTTTTATCACTTCTCCACATTGCGTTAACATCTCTTTCAATGCAGCCATTTCATCATTTGCTTCGATTCGTAATGCCTGAAACATTTGAGCGAAAAATTTATTTTCTTTCATTTTTGGAATGAATGAAAAAATTTGCTTCAACTCATCAATTGTATTAATTTGTTTATCTGCTCTTGCTTTCACAACTTCTCTCGCCAAACGATACGAACCTTGCAATTCTCCAAAATCATAAAAAACACGAGCAAGATCTTCTTCTTCGTATTCATTAATAATTGTTTTGGCAGAAAGTTTTGCATTCTGATTCATTCGCATATCCAATTCTCCATCAAAGCGAGTTGAAAAACCACGTTCTGGCGTATCAAACTGATGAGAAGAAACTCCCAAATCACCCAAAACACCATCCACTTGTTTTATTCCACGAAATCTTAAATTATTTTTCAAGAATCTAAAATTTTGCTCAACTAACTCAAATCGATTATCATCAATTTTATTGCGAACCGCATCCACATCTTGATCAAATGAAAATAATTTTCCATTTTGATCCAAACGACTTAATATTTCACGTGAGTGACCTCCACCCCCGAACGTACAATCTACATATATACCTGATTCGTTAATAATTAACGCATCAACACTATCTTTTAATAATACTGGATTATGATATTCACTCATCTTCTCCTAAATTTCCCATTACATCTTCTGCCAAAGAAGCAAAATCTAAATCATCTACATTAATCGACTCTTCATATTTGTCTTTATCCCAAATCTCGATCATGTTTACAGAAGAATTAAGAACTACTTCTTTATTAATTTCTGCAAATTTCACTAAATCTTTTGAAATCTGTAGCCTTCCATTCGCATCAACTTCGACAATTTTTAGTCCAGCCGTAAAAATTCTAATAAAATCATTGTTTTTCTTCACAAATCGATTCAATTTATTCAAATCATTCATCACTTTTTCCCATTCTTTCATAGGGTGCAGTTCTAAACAATTTTGAAACACAGATCTTTTCAACACAAAGCCATCTTCCAAACATTCAGCAAGTTGTTTCTTCAAACCCGCTGGTATTGGGAGCCTACCCTTTGTATCTACCTTACACTCATATGTTCCAATTAATGAATTCATGATAGAATTTTTCCAAAAATAAATAAAATATTACCACAAATTACCATTTTTTACCACTTTTATTGAAATAGTTATCAACAATTTAAAATTTAGTATCAGATAGTTATGTTTTTTCTAACGCTAACCCCATGTATAAAATGAGAAATAATGTTTATATAGACCTTGTTTTGATAAGTGATTAATATGGATTGTTAAAGTTTTTCATATAAACCACGAAATAAAAAATATAATTAATTAAATTTGTCGACTTAATATCGAGTAAATGTTTTTTAGCTTAAAGAAAAAAGATAAGTTCTCTTACATAGAAGAAGGAGAAGGACAACCAATTGTTTTGCTTCATGGATTAATGGGTGAACTTAGCAATTTCAGCTCACTTACAAATTATTATGCACAAAGAGGATATAAGGTTTTCGCACCAGAATTGCCATTATATTCTTTATCTGTCATCAATACTAATATCAAAAATATTGCAAAACATGTTGCAAATTTTATTGAAGAAGTCGTTAAAGAACCAGCTATTTTAGTTGGAAATTCTTTAGGAGGACATATTGGTTTGATGGTTTGTCACAGACATCCAGAATATGTAAAAGCACTTTGTTTAACAGGAAGTTCTGGTTTGTACGAAAAATCTTTTGGAGAAACTTATCCAAAACGTGGTAATTACGAATATGTAGAACGTAAAACGCGCGAAGTTTTTTACGATCCTGCTATCGCTACAAAAGAAATTGTAGATGATGTTTTTGACACTGTAAATGACAGAAATAAAGCTATCAAAACTTTATATATCGCAAGAGACGCGATCAAATCTAACATGAAAGATGATTTAAAAGACATCAAAATGCCTGTTTGTTTGATTTGGGGAAAACAAGATAATGTAACTCCACCAGAAGTTGCAATAGAATTTGAAGAAGAATTACCAGACGCTTCTTTATTTTGGATTGATAAATGTGGGCACGCTCCAATGATGGAACACCCTGAATTATTCAACGAAATTTTATACAAATGGCTAATCGAAAAACAATTAGATCCAGCCACTAAAGCATAATTATGATTAAAAAAGCTGAATTCGTAAAAAGTTCGCAAAAATATACAGATTGTCCAGATCCTTTCAAACCAGAATACGCATTTATTGGGCGTTCTAATGTTGGAAAATCATCATTAATCAATATGTTAGCAGATAAAAAAGCATTAGCTAAAACTTCTGCAACTCCAGGTAAAACTCAATTGATTAATACATTCGAAATGGACGATACTTGGTATTTAGCCGATTTACCAGGTTATGGTTTTGCTAAAGCACCAAAAGGTGTTCGTGGTGGTTTCAATAAAATGATTTATGATTACATTGAGTTTCGTAAAAACTTGGTCAATGTTTTTTTATTGATTGATTCTCGACACACGCCTCAAAAAATAGATTTACAGTTTATGGAATGGTTAGGAAACAAACAAATTCCGTTTGCGATTGTATTTACAAAATTAGATAAACTAACGAGTACACAAATGCAAAAAAACTTGAATCATTACAAAAACGAGTTATTAAAAACTTGGGAAGAATTACCAAAAATATTTACAAGTTCGGCTTCGAGTAAAATTGGTAAATTAGAAATCTTAGGCTACATTGATAGTTTGAACGAACATCTTGTAGACGAGTTCAAGAAAGAACAATACAAAAAAGAATATTAAAAAAGTCGGAACGTTGTTCCGACTTTTTGCTTATTACTCTCCTAATTCAGCAGATTTTGTTTTCAAATCATTGATACAAGGTTCTATTAATTTCATTAATCGTTCTTGTAATTCAGGTGTTGGATTATTCATCTGCATCATTTCTGTATACGTAAATTCATCCATCATTTTATCTGTCGAACAGTCACAATATTTTGTAATCAGTTCTTTTTTAGCCGCAGATATCCCTGGTGTTATTGCCGCTTGTTCACAAGCCGTCATTGCTTGCTCTTTTTCCTCCGCATTATTCTTATCGCCTTTAGCATTACAGCTAACAATGGTTAATCCAAAGATTAATCCTAAAATAATTTTCTTCATAGGTAATAGATTTTAATCTTGTTAAGATAATGATTATTAATTATTTCACAAAATCATTCACAGCTTCAACATAACCTGGTAAACCTTTTCCTGAAATAATTTTTAGACAACTTTCACCTGTTACACTATTTTTTCTGAAATCTTCGCGCGCATAAATATCCGAAATATGAACTTCTATCACTTTAGTCGTAATCGCTTTTATCGCATCTGCAATCGCATACGAATAATGCGTATATGCACCAGCATTCAAGATAATTCCGTCATATTTAAAACCAATTTCGTGCAATTTATCAATAATATCTCCTTCGTGGTTTGATTGAAAATAATGCAACGAAACTTCTGGAAATTGCTTTCTCAATTCGTGTTCAAAAAAATCTTCGAAAGTTTGTGTTCCATAAATCTCTGGTTCGCGAACGCCAAGTAAATTTAAATTAGGTCCGTTTATAATTTGTATTTGTTTCATTTTCTTTATTTTATAAATATAAATCTCTTTTTTAGATCGAAAAAGTTTAATTTTTTCTTTTTTTTAATCAATTTTTTACTTTTTATTAAGTTTTGGCATAAACCTTGTGTATATACAATTACCAACCTATTATCATATAAACCAATCTAAACCAAAAAAATCAACCAAACCTTAAAATCTCAGTTAACAAATGATTAACTGGGATTTTTAATTTTAGTACCCATACTTTCCTTTCCACTTTTGATTGAGCGATTGTTTATCCACTTGCTCTCGCTTATTATTTCCTGGCTCATAAAAAGTCGTTCCCGAAATTTCATCAGGTAAAAATTCTTGCTCAGCAAAATTTCCTGGAAAATCGTGCGAATATTTATATTCTTTTCCATAATCCAAATCTTTCATTAACTTAGTTGGTGCATTTCGTAAATGCAACGGAACAGGCAAATCACCCGTTTGCTTCACAACTTGTTGCGCTTTACCAATCGCTAAATAGGTTGCATTACTTTTTGGAGAATTCGCTAAATAAACCGCACATTGACTCAATAAAATACGAGATTCTGGATAACCAATCACCGAAACAGCCTGAAATGTATTATTCGCCAAAATCATTGCAGTTGGATTTGCATTTCCCACATCTTCGGAAGCTGAAATCAACATTCTTCTCGCAATAAATTTCAAATCTTCACCACCTTCAATCATTCGAGCTAACCAATAAACCGCTCCATTTGGATCTGAACCACGAATCGATTTGATAAAAGCCGAAATAATATCGTAATGCTGTTCTCCCGTTTTATCGTAACGTGCTAAATTTTGCTGAATACGTTCATGCACAATTTCATCATTGATGATGATTTTATCTGTTGGAGAAAAACTATTAATCACCAACTCCAAACCGTTCAACAGTTTTCTTGCATCACCACCCGAATATCTTAATAATGCATTTGTTTCAACTAATTCAATATTTAATTTAGATAAAACCGTATCTTTTTTTATAGCTCGTTCGATTAAATCAACTAAATCTTCTTTTTCGAGATGTTTCAATACATAAACTTGCGCACGCGAAAGCAAAGCTGGTACAACTTCGAAACTTGGATTTTCGGTTGTTGCTCCAATCAACGTCACCAAACCAGTTTCTACCGCTCCCAACAAACTATCTTGTTGTGATTTATTGAAACGATGAATTTCATCTATAAATAAAATAGGATTTTTTGTTCCCGAAAACAAATTTTGATTCTTTGCTTTTTCAATTACTTCACGTACTTCTTTCACACCAGAATTTATGGCGCTCAACGTATAAAAAGGTCGATCAGTTAATTCGGAAATCAATTGTGCAAGTGTCGTTTTTCCTGTTCCTGGCGGTCCCCAAAAAATCATCGAAGCAATCATATCATGTTGCAACATCATTTTTATTGGTCCGTTTTCGCCCACCAAATGCTTTTGATTAATGTATTCTTCAAGCGTTTTTGGACGCATTCTTTCAGCTAAAGGAGCATTCATAAAATCTTGTTTAGATTTCAAAGTTAGGGAATGTTTTGTCAAAATGAATGATTTTTTAGACGACATGTTTTGGCATTTAGATTTATTTTCTTTGTGTTAGAATAAAAATTAAAATGATGAAGAAAGCGTTAGAATGTGCTTTAATTTTAACAAGAAAGCACCAACTTTTGGGTGATAAAATTGCTTTATCAACTGATTATTTGAAAAAGATTGAACTAAAAGATAAACAATCAGAAATCAATAAACAAATGATTGAGTTTTTGGTCGAATTGCAAGAATTTGTCGAATTTATCAGAGTTAATCAAGAACTTAGATTGATGTATGTTGAATTGGTAAATTATTATTTCACGCAAATTCATCATCAAATTAATTTTTATGAAATTGAATTGGATCGTTTAGAATTTGAATCAAAATTCTCTATCAATATGATTAATCAATTTAATCAAAACGAAAAAAATAATGAAATAAATTCGGTTCAAGAAAAACTAAATTTATATTACACGATTATTAATTCGTAGAAAAACGTTTTCGGCATAATTTTTTATTGTAAATTCGACTTAATATTTAGAATTTGAAATGAAAAAATTAACTATGTTTTTTAGCTTAATGATTTTGTCATTAAGTTTTGCATTTGGTCAACAAACAGAAAAACCAAAAATTTATAGCGAAGAAGCAAATCCGAAAGTAGATATTGCGAATGCGGTGCAAAAAGCTTCTGCTGAAAAGAAACACGTTTTATTGCAAATTGGTGGAAATTGGTGCGCTTGGTGTATTATGTTTGATAAATTGACGAAAGAAAATCAAGAAGTAAAAGATTATATCGCGAATAATTATGAAGTGGTTCATGTAAATTATTCTCCAAAAAATAAAAACGAAGAAACGTTAGCTGCATTGAAACATCCAGAGCGTTTTGGGTTTCCTGTTTTTGTGATTTTAGATGAGAAAGGAAATTTAATTCATACACAAAATTCGGCTTATCTTGAAAGCAAAGAAGTGAAAGGACACGATCCGAAAGTTGTGTTAGAATTTTTACAAAACTGGTCTTACAAAGCATTAGATCCAGCGAGTTATACTAAAAAATAATCTGCGTTAAGCACGTATCGTATAGAGAATCAATCTGCAAAAGCATAAACTTTTTAGATTGATTCTTTTTTATTTCGGTTATTGATTAACTTTGCGAGATGAACAAAATTTTGGTTACACCATTTATTCTGTTGGTAAGATTTTATCAATTAGCAATTTCTCCTTGGTTGGGAAGCAATTGTAGATTTCAACCAACTTGCTCTTCTTACATGATAGAGGCGTTAAAAGAACATGGTTTGCTGAAAGGTTTGTGGCTCGGAACAAAAAGAATTGGTCGCTGTCATCCTTGGGGAGGACATGGATACGACCCTGTACCTAAAAAGAAAAATTAATGATTAACTTAATTTCGTTTATCGATTGGGATCCAAAACCTTATTTATTTGAAATAGCAGGATTCAAAGTACATATTTACAGTTTATGTTGGATAGTTGCCTTTGTCGTAGGCTGGTATTTGATGTCGAACATTTTCAAGAAAGAAAATCAGAAAAAAGAATTACTTGATCCGTTGTTTTTGTACACATTTATTGGCGCAATTGTAGGTGCAAGACTTGGAGAATATATTTTTTATGATCCAGCAGCGTTTATCGAACGACCAATCGAAGTTTTCTTACCTGTACAACATTCACCAGGACAAAGTGCTTTCTTTGGTTTATTACAAGATTACGAATTTGTAGGATTTAGTGGACTTGCAAGTCACGGAGCAGCATTAGGTGTCATTTTAACTTCCTATTTATTTAGTAGAAAATATTTGCATCGTAATGTATTGTGGTTATTAGACCGTATTGCTGTTGTTGTTCCTTTTGGTGGAGCTGCGGTTCGAATTGGAAACTTTTACAACTCAGAAATTGTAGGAAAAGCATCAGAATTACCTTGGGCAGTAAAATTTCATCAACAAAGTTTGGGATATGGAGAAGTAATTCCTCGCCATCCAGCTCAAATTTATGAAGCGATAGGGTATGTTATCTTAGGAATTATCATGCTTTATTTGTACAACAAAACAGATAAGAGAAAATATTTAGGAGCCTTGTTAGGCGTATTCTTATTTTTATTATTTTTAATACGATTTGTTGTTGAGTTCTATAAAGAAAATCAAGGTGAAGAAGCAGTTGCTCAAATGTTGAATATAGGATTAAACAATGGTCAAATCTTAAGTATTCCTTTTATGTTAATCGGTTTATACTTATTTATCTCTTCTAAAAATAGATTAGATACCAATCAACCTTAGAATTATTATAAACTTAGAAATAAATTTAAACTTATGGGATTTTTTAAAGAATTTAAAGAGTTTGCTGTAAAAGGCAACGTAGTAGATTTAGCTGTCGGTGTTGTTATCGGAGGTGCATTTGGTAAAATTGTTACTTCTTTAGTTGAAGATATCATTACACCAGCACTTTTAAATCCAGCTTTGAAAGCCATTCATGCTGAAAATTTAGCAGCCTTAGTAATTCCAGGAACAGCCATTAAATATGGTAGCTTTTTAGCTGCTGCTATTTCTTTTACTGTTGTTGCATTTGCTTTATTCGTAATGATTAAAGGAATTAACAAGTTGAAAAAAGAAGCTCCTGCTGAAGAAGCTGCTCCTGCTGAAGAAGCTGCTCCTGCTGGACCAACACAAGAAGAATTATTGGCTGAAATTCGTGATTTGTTGAAAAACAAATAATTCGTTTTTCGAACAATTAATAAAACAAAAAAGGATCGCAATTGCGATCCTTTTTTTTTCGATTATTTTCAAACTACTAAGAAGCTGATTGCATTTGCATTTCTTCTCCACCTCCCATTTCTTCTCCATTTGAACGTTGTTGTTTACCACTTTGCTCTTTCTCGTTTGTATTTTTGAAACGATACGTAAATGAAAGGTTAATAGAGCGTTTCATCCAACGCATACTTTGATAGTTTTCTGATTCTTCGTAGAAAGTTGTTTGCTCTCTTTTACGAGAATTGAATACATCACGAATATTTAATGTTAATGAAGCTCTCTTTTTCAATAAATCTTTTGATAAAGATAAATCCATTGATAAGTTATCTTCTGTTTTTTGTTGAGCAGTTTTCATTCCTCCCATATAATTACCTGCGATTTGTAATTTTAAATCAGCTGGTAAAATAAAGTTTGATGATAAACGTCCACGAGAACTAAATCCATCTCCTTTGAAACTTTGTGTAAATTCTTTCGACTCTGTAACTCCTGTATCTGGATTTAAATAATCTGAAATTGTTGCTGAGTAAGAACCTGTTCTATTGTATCCAAATAAGTTGACATTAAACATTAAATTCCACCATTTGAAAGGACGGTAAGTAGCAGTTAAATCTAAACCATAACGGTCTTCATTTCCTGCATTAACTGGCATTGTTTCGAATGCTTGATTATATGGTTTTAAAGGATTTCCTGACTCTATATAATTATATGTTTGGAAATCATTAATCACATCAGTTGTTCTTTGGTAAAATAAACTTGGTGTCACCATCAATTTACCAACTGTTGCGATATACGATAATTCGAATGAATTAGTATATGTTGGATTAAGATCTGGATTACCACGACGAACATCTAATGCATTTACACTAGAAAAATATGGCATTAACATGAATCCCATTGGACGACGAACACGACGAGAGTAGCTTAATTGCATCTCATTTTTATCTGTCAATTTATAATTCAATGTTAATGTTGGGAATAAATCTGTATATTTTTTTGAAATTGTAGTTCCTTCTGAATGATTTGCAATTTCCATATCAGAACTTTCTACACGTAAACCTGCAAAGTATTGGAATTTTTCTCCAATTGCATTTCCATATTGCACGTATCCAGCATATACATTTTGTTGATTATCTATATCAGCTAAGAAAGCTTTATTTGGAGTTTCTGTTCCGTCCGTATTAATTGTATTATTTCCACTATTTGTTTTTGTATCGCTTAAATCAACACGAGCACCTAATTCAAATTTTCCTTTTTCTCCAATTGGACGAACATAATCTGCTGTAAAAACTGCAGAATTTTGAGTTTCTAAACTATATGTTCTTTCATTTCCTGTCAATACATCACTTGCATTTAAATTACGAATAATTCCATTTTCGTCTTCTTTTTGGTACGAGTAACGTCCTGTAAAAGTAAACTCATGTCCTTTTGTATCAAAAGCGTGTTTGTAGTTAAAATCCGCATCAAAACTTTTTTTTAACTCTTTTTCATTTTCGATACGAGCAGTTTTATTTGTTTGATTCCATAATGCATCATAATAATAGTATCTAACATCATTAATATTATTTCCATTATTGTAACGATATCCTGCAGAAGCTCCTAATGTATTTTTATCATCTAAATAATATTCACCTCCTAAACGTGCATTATAGTTTCTACGAATTCTATTGTTGTTCGTATCTGTTTTTCTATAATCAGAAATAATTCCATTCGGATAGTTTGTTGTCAAAGCATTGCCTTCTCCTTCTCTATCCATATAACGTGTACCTAAAGTA
Source organism: Empedobacter sp. UBA1574 (assembly GCF_002322895.1). Taxonomy (NCBI): domain Bacteria; kingdom Pseudomonadati; phylum Bacteroidota; class Flavobacteriia; order Flavobacteriales; family Weeksellaceae; genus Empedobacter; species Empedobacter sp. UBA1574. The sequence continues at coordinate 220,827 of NZ_DCOI01000018.1, forward strand.
GTATAGATGTTATATTTTTTTGTTTTGTAGTTCAAGTTGACGTTTCCTCCAACCATTTTAGGAATACCTCCATTCAACGTTACAGAACCATTAAAACCTGTATTTGTTCCCTTTTTAAGGATGATATTAATAATTCCCGCAGAACCAGAAGCTTCATAACGTGCAGAAGGATTTGTCACCAATTCGATACGCTCAACATTTTCGGCTGGAATATTTTTTAACGCTTCTGCTACATCAGAAACACCTAACATTCCCGAAGGTTTTCCATCAATCAAAAACTTTACATTATCATTCCCTCTTAATGAAACGTTTCCTTGTGCATCTACAGAAACCGATGGTACATTTGCTAAAGCATCCGACAATGTTTGACCTTGCGACATTGGATCATTCGCCATATCATACACTTTCTTGTCCAATTCTACTTTATAAATAGGCTTTTCCGCTGTTACAACTGCAGCGCCCAATGAAACTGTTTGCGTCGTTTTTACAGTAAAAGTACCTAAATCTAAAGCTGATTCTAAATTAATCTGTTTTTCTATTACATCGTATCCCAATGGCTCAATCACAAGAACATATTGCCCAGCCTTTGCTTCTACTGTAAATTCTCCTTTTGCATCCGTTGCCGCTTCTGCCACAACTCCATCTTCCGAGCTTTCAAGCGATATTGTAGTGTATTCTACAGGTTTGTTTTCACTTGATAAGACTTTCCCTTTAATTTTTAAAAGCTCTTGCGCATTCAATCCTGCACAAACACAAATAAAAATCAAAGCAAATAAACTTCTTAACCTCATTTGTTTAATTTTTCGTTTTGTAGTTTTATAATTTTACAACTTGTTTGACAATCCTTTTTGGAAAAGGTTTAATCGATTTCAAAAATAATTTTAAAAAATATTGGTCGATTATTCATCTCAAATGTTACATCTTTTAAAAGATTTCATCATAACCGAAAAATTTTAACATTTATTGTTTTAAACCTTTTTAATTTTTTAAAGTCTTAAGAATAAATAAAACAAAAAAAGTTGATAATTATGAGAACAGCATTTTATAAATATGTAGGATTAGGATTAATTGCTTTCACTTTAACAACTGCTTCAGCGCAAGACAGAAATGAAGGATCGAGAGAGCAGAAATTACAACAATTAAAAAAAGATTTGAACTTGACAGATGCGCAAGTCATTAAAATCAAACAAATTGAGGATAGCTACAAAGACGAAAAACTGGAATTGAAAAAGAAAATGAAAGAAGTTCGTCAAAAAGAATTTAATGAAATCAATAATGTTTTTACGCCAGAACAAAAAGCAACATTGAAAGAATTGCACGCCAAAAAACATCAAAATAAAAAAGGAGCTAATTAATAGCTCCTTTTTTATTTAAACAATTATCACAACTTAATACGTTTATCTTTTTTACAAAGCAACTAGGCAATCGTCACAACACCTGAGTTACAAAAACCTTTTACATACATTCTACTGCCACTATGTTGCCTTCATCTTGCCTTGATGTTGGGAGTATCCTGCTACTGTCCCGTCCTAATGACCCGTCCTAAAATAACTATACATGTTTTTAAATAAATCCTGTTATAGTTATACACCAATTGATCTTAATCCTAAATTTACTATACAAGGGAGTTTTGATTATTAAAACTTCTATTATAATTTTTCCATCTTTTCTTTTTAATCGTCTTTGTTCAAATTGAATTTCAATTGTTCTATATATTCATAAGGACGTAACGAAGTCACTTGAAAAAAAAACATCAGAAAAGTGACGTACAGAGGAAAAGCCTCCTAACTCAGCTAAGTCTTTTACAGAATATTTATGGTATGTACTATTTATTTGGTTGATAAATGAAGTAGAGGAGATGCTTGCTTCTCAAATCTACAAAAATCAAATCAATGTTTCTTGTTTTTAATGTATGCTATAATAAGTTATAATGTTTTGTAAATCGTCAGCAAAAAG